>CAZQBE010000057.1:0-10354 GCA_964591595.1 uncultured Flavobacteriaceae bacterium | reverse complement strand
GAAGACACTTATTTTGCTTTGCAAACTACAGTAACCATATTATTAGAAAAGAACATTATTCCTGTTATTATTGGTGGAAGTCAAGATTTAACCTATGCCAATTATAGAGCCTATGATAATTTAACTAACATGGTTAATGTTGTAAATGTTGATAGCAATTTTGATTTAGGAGATTCAGCAAAACCAATAAAAAACAACAGTTTTTTAGGAAAAGTTATTTTGGAGCAACCTTATAATTTATTCAATTACTCCATTTTAGGATATCAAACCTATTTTAATTCTCAAGAAGAAATAGATTTGATGGATAAGCTTTATTTTGAAGCTTACAGATTGGGTGAAATTACAAGCAATATTGCTTTGGCAGAACCTGTAATGAGAGATGCAAATATTGTAAGCTTGGATTTAAAAAGTATTAGATCTTCTGAAGTAAGTGTAAAGCAAAAATATTCCCCTAATGGCTTTGATGGCAAAGAAATATGTGCAATTTCTAGATATGCAGGTATAAGCAATAAAGTAACATCTTTTGGTGTTTATGAATATAAACCATCAAAAGATGACGATGCTACAGCTATGCTTATAGCACAAATTATTTGGTATTTTATAGAAGGAGTAAATTGTAGGGTTAATGATGATGATTTTTCAGAAACATCCAACTACCAGAAATTTACCGTATTAATAAAAGAGCAAGAACTTATTTTTTATAAAAGTAACCAAACAGGACGTTGGTGGATAGAAATACCTTTTTTGCCAAAAGTTAATAATAAATTAAAGCAACACACGTTATTACCTTGCATGCATGAAGATTACATTGATGCAAGCAATGGGAAAATTCCCGAAAGATGGTATAAAGCATATAAGAAAAACAGCGTTTAAACACGAGCATAAGATGTAAATTCATCGACGAAATGCATTTTTTTAAGATAAAATGCACATTTTTTGCCTAAAAAGTTGTTTTTATGAAAATATATAAATATGTTTACACCCTCAAAACAATTAAAGATCAATAATTAACCTCGAATTTATGTTTATCAAGAAGTTAGTATTATTTACAGCAGTTTTAGCTTTTATTACCAGTTGTGGAACTGGAGACAAAGGTGAATTGGTTGGAATTAAAGGAAAGAAATGGCATCCAGAGAAGCCTTACGGAATGACATTGGTTCCTGGAGGTGCTTTTATTATGGGAAAATCTGATGACGATTTAGCCGGAGTTAAAGATGCACCAACAAAAACAGTTACTGTAAGAGCATTCTATATGGACGAAACCGAAATTACAAATGCAGAGTATCGCCAATTTGTAGAGTGGGTAAGAGATTCTACTATTAGAACAAAACTTGCAATTCTTGCTGATGAAGTTGGAGAAACTGATCCTGAGTCTGATGGTATTGGACAGTTTGCTTTTAAAGATGCAGACACTACTGATATGAGCGTGTACGAAAAATATATGCTGGATAACTATAGCGGTATGAGTGATGATTATTATGAAGGTAGAAAGTTAAATCACGATGTAGATTTAATATTTGATACTGACGAATACCCAGACGAATACTATGCTGAAGTTATGGATTCTATGTATTTACCTTTAGAAGAGTCTTATAATGGGCAACGTACTTGGGATGTTAGAAAGTTTAAATTTCAATATACAACTATGGACATACAAACAGCTGCTAAATACAGAGAGTTGAGACGTAGTGATGTTATTGAAAAAAGAGAAATAGAAGTATATCCTGACACAACAGTTTGGATACGAGATTTCTCATATTCGTATAATGAGCCTATGCATAATGACTATTTTTGGCATGATGCCTATGCAGATTATCCGGTAGTTGGTATTACCTGGAATCAAGCCAGAGCATTTTGTCAGTGGCGCACATTAAATAAAAACACCTATCAAAAACAAAGAGATAAACAATTTGTAAATGGCTTTAGATTACCATCAGAACCAGAATGGGAATATGCTGCAAGAGGTGGTCTACAAGGTGCAACATTTCCTTGGGGAGGACCTTATGCTATAAATGACCGTGGCTGTTTTATGGCAAACTTTAAGCCATTACGTGGCGATTATGCAGCAGACCAAGCTTTATATACAGTTGAAGCAAAGTCTTTTGAACCTAACGATTTTAATTTATATAATATGGCTGGGAACGTATCAGAATGGGTAATGTCATCATACGATCCTGCGTCTTACGAATACTCTTCAACAGTTAACCCAAGTGTAAATGATACCGAAAACGAACGTAAAGTTGTTAGAGGTGGTTCTTGGAAAGATGTTGCTTACTTCCTACAAGTAAGTTCTAGAGATTACGAATATGCAGATTCTGCAAGAAGTTACATTGGTTTCCGAACAGTACAAGATTATATGGGAACTGAAGTTACCAAAAATGCCTCAAAAAAAGGAAAAAGAAAAAATTAACCAAAACTTAAAACTTAACTAAAAACAAAACATTATGGCACAATCAAAAGCAAACAAAAGGTTCATGAATATGGCCTACGGATTAGGAGCATCAATAGTAATAGTTGGAGCACTTTTCAAAATTATTCACTTCGAAATAGGACCTCTTACAGGTAACGTTATGTTAACTATTGGTCTTGTTACTGAAGCAATTATTTTCGCAATTTCGGCTTTCGAACCAGTAGATGATGATTTAGATTGGTCTTTGGTTTACCCTGAACTAGAAGGTGGTCAAACTTCAAAAAAGGACAAAGAGTCAAAAGATGCCGAAGGTATATTATCTAAAAAATTAGACGAGTTACTTAAAGAAGCTCAAATAGATGGTGAGCTAATGGCAAGTCTAGGAGATAGTATTAAAAACTTTGAAGATGTGGCTAAAAATATGTCACCTACAGTTGAATCTATTTCTGCTACTAAAAAGTATGGCGAAGAAATGTCGTTAGCTGCAGCACAAATGGAATCTTTGAATAGTTTATATAAAGTACAGTTAGAAAGCGTAAATCGACAATCTACAATTAACGAAGAATCGATTGAAAACGCAGCTAAGTTAAAGGAACAAATGCAATCTTTAGCATCTAATCTATCATCATTAAATGGTGTATATGGTGGAATGCTTACTGCAATGAACAAAAACTAGTTAGAATTTAATAAATCTATTAATTAACAAAAACTAATTAGTTATGGCAGGAGCAAAATTATCTGCAAGGCAGAAAATGATAAACTTGATGTATTTAATATTCATTGCGATGTTAGCATTAAATATGTCGAAAGAAGTGTTGTCAGCATTCGGGTTGATGAATGAAAGATTAACCGAATCTAACGAAGCAGCAACAACAAGAAACGCAGCCTTTATGGATGGACTAGCTAAAAAAGCTAGTGAACAACCAGAAAAGTATAAACCTTTAGAAGAACAAGCTAATCAAATTTCATCGTTAGCAAATGAGTTTAACACATATTTAGAAGATCTAAAAGGAAAAATGACAGCTACTGTTGATGATCCTGAAGATTATGAAATTATGGATAAAGGGGATTACCTTGACGAACATTTCTTTAAAGGTGACAAGATTAAACCAGATGGTCAGGAATTCTTAAAACAGATTGCAACATTTAGAGATGGTGTAGTTAGTGTTTTAGCTGATGATCCGAGATATTCAGACATTTTAAATGATGTTAAAAAGAAGTTTAACACTGCTGATAAAAAACGTGGTGCGGGAACTGAACGTTGGTTAGATAATAACTTCAAAGGATTTCCATTGGTAGCATCTTTAACTAAAATGACACAATTGCAGTCAGATATCAAGACGACTGAATCTGAAGTATTAGGAAAGATATTTCAAGGGAAACTAACCGAAGAAGTATCTATGACTAACTATACAACATTGTTAGAAACATCTAAATCAGCTTTCTTTAACGGTGAAAAATTTGATGGACAAATAGTATTAGGACGTAAAGATGCTTCTACAAGACCAAATAGAGTAGAATTAACTTTAGATGGAAGAAAGCTTAGCGAATCTCAATATACAATTGAAGATGGTAAAGTAAAATTAAACATCAATACAGGAAATCCTGGAGAGCATAAAATTGAAGGGAAATTAATTTTCGCACAAGATGGTGAAGAAATTGAAGTTCCAGTTAGCCAATCTTTTGCAACGGTTCCAAAGCCAAATGCTGCAACAATATCTGCAGACAAAATGAATGTAGTATATCGTGGTGTTGATAATCCAATGACCATTTCATTTGCTGGAATATCTGATAATAACGTAAGCGCTAATGCTGGAGGTTATTTAAGAAAAGCAGGCACAGGAAAGTATATGATGAATGTTACTAAGGCTCAAGGTAGAGAGATAAAAATTAACGTTACTGGAACCTTACCAGATGGTAGTAAAGTATCAGATAATTCTACTTTTAGAATTAAAGATATTCCAAGACCAACTGGAACAGTAAGAGGAGAAGATGGCTCTGTAACTATGCAGCGTAATAGTCTTGAGATTTCAACAATTGGAGCAAAATTATTTGATTTCGATTTTGAATTACCTTTAAATATTACTGAATTTAGTTTCAAAGTTTCTGGACAGCCAACAATAACGGTTAAAGGAAACAAGTTAAATACTAGAGCGAAACAAGTTTTACGTAAAGCAAAGCGTGGTTCAATTGTTCAAATATTTAATATTCAAGCTAAAATAAAAGGAAATGCTACTTATAAGTTAAAGAAAGTATCTCCTATATTAATTGAGTTATCAAATTAAAAAGAGATAGTTTAATATAGAAACTGTCCTGAACCAAATAATTTAAATTAAGATGAATTTAAAAAGTTTTATAGTAACCATAGTATGTGTTTTTACTGTTACCATTTCATTTGCTCAAGCAAATATCTTAAATGCTAAGAGTCCAGATGAAATTGGTGTAAAGACAGATGCGCAAATATTAATGGATAACGATAAACCATTAGAGTATGGTTATGTTGATGACAGAGACATATTGTATTCTACAATGGTTTGGGAAAAAGTAGTGCTTGACGAGCGTATTAATTTTCCTTTATATTATCCTGTGGATACCAATAACATTGGCAGCGACAGACGTTCGTTGTTTGATGTACTAATGAAAAGTGTAAAAGAAGGAGATATCGAGAACATTTATGATGATTCTTATTTTACAACAAAACGTACATTGAAGGATATTGAAGCTTCAATGGTATTAGTTGATACTACCGAGCTTGGTATTGAACAATTTAATGCTGGTGAAGAATTATCTCCTGAGTACATTGAAAGAACTGAAATTACTGCAGCTCATGTTGTGGAATATCATATTAAAGGAATGTATTATTTTGATAAGCGATTAGGCGAATTAAGATATCGTATTCTTGGAATAGCTCCTGTAGTACCAGACGTAAACTTTTTAAATGATGACGAACCAGACCTAGTGCCTTTATTTTGGGTATTTTATCCAGATGCAAGAGAAGTATTGCATAAAGCCAAAGCGTTTAATGGTAAAAATAGTGCCATACCTTTATCTTTTGATCACCTCTTAAATTCTAGACGTTTTAACGGCTATATTTTTAGAGAAGAAAACGTACAAGGCGACAGATCAATAAGTGAATATATTACTGATAATGCTTTAATGCAACTTTTAGAATCAGACAGAGTAAAAGAAAAAATTCGAGATTTCGAACAAGATATGTGGAGCTACTAAGGTAGTGTAAACAATAATTAAAAACGCTCACAAAATTTGTGAGCGTTTTTTTTATTTTGTCATTCCTGCGGAGGCAGGAATCCATTAATATAGCATAGTAGATTTTAGTTTTTAATATGAAATGAAATCTATTTATATTAGCACTGTTATGATTAAAGTAGATTATTTAATAGTAGGCTCAGGTCTTGCAGGGATTCTTTTTTGTGAAGTTCTAAAGCAACATGGTAAGACGTTTCTTGTTATAGATAATAATTCCCAGAAATCTTCAACAGTTGCAGGAGGCTTATATAATCCTGTAATTTTAAAACGCTTTACAGAAGTTTGGAAAGCCAAAGAGCAACTTAATTTAGCATTGCCAATGTATCATTCTTTAGAGAAAACTTTAGATGTTAAGTTAAATTTTCAAGTACCTATTTATCGCGTATTTGCATCAGTTGAAGAACAAAATAATTGGTTTGCTGCCTGCGATAAGCCTAACTTATCTGAGTTCTTGTCAACAACTTTAATTCAAAATACAAACAAAGCTATAATAAGTAACTATGGTTTTGGTAAAGTATTGCAAACCGGACGCATATACACTTCAGCATTAGTTTCAAAATATAAAGACCAGCTAGAAAATCAAGAAGCATTGATAAAGGAAACATTTGATTATAGTAGTCTTCAAATTGAAAAAATTATAACTTATAAAAGAATTGAAGCGAAGCAAATTGTTTTTGCTGAAGGTTTTGGATTGCAACAAAATCTGTTTTTTAATTATTTACCTCTTAAGCCAACAAAGGGTGAGCTGTTAACCATTTATGCACCAGATTTAAAGATAGATTATGTTTTAAAGGCGAGTGTATTTATAATGCCTTTGGGAGATGATTTATATTTAGTAGGAGCGACGTACGAGTGGGAAGATTTAACCAATACGATTACTAAAAAGGCAAAAAATGAGCTTTTAGAAAAGTTAAAAACAGTTATAAAATGCGAATTTAAACTTGTAGATCAAGTCGCAGGAATTCGTCCAACTGTAAAAGACCGAAGACCTTTAATAGGACAACATCCAGAACATAATAATTTGTTTATACTTAATGGATTAGGAACTAGAGGTGTAATGATTGCACCTTATGTTGCATATCAATTATATAATCATATCGAAAATAAGTCCCCATTAAATAGTGAAATAGATATTAAGCGATTTAAATAGCTTAGTGAAAGTATTTATTTTTTCCCTAAAGACTTGTCGTAGTTCATAAAAATATTAATCCAAATATTTCGTGAAAGCCTTAGAATAATAGGTAAAAAAACAATCATGGTAATTATAATAGTTATAAATGAAGTCGTTCTGCTTAAGCCTAAAAAATAATAGGAGATAACAAAAGCTGCAACAGCAAATGCAATACCTACAGGATAGCTAACATACATTGAGCCGTAAAAAAATGAAGGTTCAATTTTATATTTGGTGTTGCAATTTGAACAACGCTCATGCATTTTTAATGTATCGGAAAGTATATAGGCATTTTTATTAATGTACATACTTTCTTGATGGCATTTTGGGCAGGCTCCAGTTAGGATACTATATAGTTTATTTCCTTTTTTTAGCATGTGTAATTGTATTATTTTAGCGTTTTAATCAAAATAAGAATTCTTCGATATTTTTGTCGAGGGTTCCATTGAAATTGTCGTTCTCGTAAAAGCGCGAATCCAAGTTTAGAAATATTTATTTACTAGCAAAACTAATCTTTTAATAGGTTACGTAAAGTAACATTTGTAACATATATGCTTAATATACATAAGGTTTCCATTTCGTTTCAAGGCGATTATTTATTTGAAGACATAACCTTTAAGTTAGGAAGTGGTGATCGCATTGGTTTGATTGGAAAAAATGGAGCGGGAAAATCTACATTGCTTAAAATTTTAGCAGGTGAAGCCGAAACAACTTCAGGGCAAATTGCAGAAGAAAAAGATTTAAAGATTGGATTTTTAAAACAAGATATCGATTTTGTTTTCGGAAGAACAATACTCGAAGAATCATATGAAGCGTTTACTGAAATTAAAATACTAGAAGCTAAAATAGAATCCATAAACATTAAGCTTGTTGAACGCACCGATTATGAAAGTGAAAGCTATCATCAATTAATGATTGACCTTAATGATATTCAACACCAATACGAAGTATTAGGAGGCTATAATTACAAAGGTGAAACCGAAAAGATTCTGCAAGGGTTAGGATTTAATCGTGAAGATTTTAATAAGTTAACCGATACTTTTTCAGGAGGTTGGCGTATGCGTATCGAACTCGCAAAGCTCCTTCTTCAGAGTAATGATGTATTACTTTTAGATGAGCCAACTAACCACTTAGATATTGAAGCCATTATTTGGTTAGAAGCTTTTTTAAAGAATTACTCAGGTGCTATTGTAATTGTGTCGCATGATAAAATGTTTTTGGATAATGTTACTAATCGAACTATTGAAATTTCATTAGGACGTATTTATGATTACCCTAAACCGTATTCAAAATATTTGTTATTGAGAGAAGAAATGCGAACACAACAGTTAGCGTCTCAAAAAAATCAACAAAAGCAGATAGAACAAACAGAGAAGTTAATAGAAAAGTTTAGAGCTAAGGCAAGTAAAGCAACAATGGCACAATCGCTCATTAAAAAGCTTGATAAAATTGATAGGATTGAGGTTGACGAAGACGATAATAGTGTTATGAGTTTAACTTTTCCAGTCTCAATTACTCCAGGTAAGGTAGTTGTTGAATCACACAATATTGAAAAACATTATGGCGATTTACAAGTGTTAAAGAACGTAAATCTGATGGTAGATCGTGATAGTAAAATTGCTTTTGTTGGGCAAAACGGACAAGGAAAATCTACTCTGGCTAAAATTATTGTAGGCGATATTGATTACACTGGAGACTTAAAGTTAGGACATAATGTACAAATTGGGTATTTCGCACAGAATCAAGTAGAATATTTAGATGGAAATAAAACAGTTTTAGACACCATGATTGATGCTGCTAACCAAAGTAACAGGAGTAAGGTTAGAGATATTTTAGGTGCTTTTTTATTTAGAGGAGACGATGTAGATAAATATGTAAGAGTACTGTCTGGAGGAGAGCGAAATCGTTTGGCATTAGCAAAATTATTATTGCAACCTTTAAATGTTTTGGTAATGGATGAGCCTACAAATCATTTAGATATCAAATCAAAAAATGTGCTTAAAGAAGCCTTAAAAAAGTTTGAAGGCACTTTAATTGTAGTGTCTCATGATAGGGATTTTCTTAAAGGATTAACTAATAAGGTATATGAGTTTAAAGACCAACACATCAAAGAGTATTTAGGCGATATAGATTATTACCTTGAACAACGAAATATTGAAAATTTACGAGATATAGAAAAAAGAGATATTGTTAAAAAACAAGTGACGAATACAGTTAGTAAACAATCGTATCAAGACCAAAAGAAATTAAAATCTCTTAATAATAAATTAAGTAAAGTTGAATCCCAAATCAACCAGTTAGAAAAAGAAATAAAGGAAATAGATGTAGAATTAGAAACCAATTATGATGCTACCGTTTCAAACTCAAATTTCTTTGATGAGTACCAAAAAAAGAAAGAGATTTTACAAGGACTTATGCAAGATTGGGAAAATATACAACTAGATATTGAACAAATAGAAATGTAGTTTTATTCTTACTACTATGTAGTTCATCGAATAAAGTTGGTGGTTTGTCTAATTAATTCTATATTCGTGTTAGATTATTGTCCCCTCAATTAAAAATCTACTATTATGAAAACCTTAAAAACGACATTATTGTTATGTCTTATTTCCGTGCTAGCATTCGGTAACGTTTCTACAAAAGAAAAAAATGCTTTATTAGCTATTTGTAATGCAACTAATGGCGATAATTGGACTGTAACATGGAATACAGATGCGCCAATTAGTACTTGGCATGGTGTTATTGTTAAAAACGATAAAGTTGTTGCATTAGATTTAAGTTTTAATAATCTAGAGGGACAACTACCTACTCAATTAGGAGATTTTGTAAATTTACAATCCTTAAATTTATTTAGAAATAAATTATCAGGAACAATTCCTTCTACAATAGGAAATTTAAAGCAATTAAAATCATTAAACATAGCTTTTAACACCTTAAATGGCGAATTACCAAATAGTATTGGAGATTTAAATGCGCTCGTTAACTTAGAGTTATTTATGAACCGTATCGAAGGGAGTATTCCTTCTACAATTGGCAATCTTGTTAAACTGGAGAAGTTAGAGTTATTTAGTAATAATTTATCGGGAGCTATTCCATTAGGGATTGGATCCCTAGAGAGCTTAAAAGAGTTATCGCTAAGCAGTAATAATTTATCAGGAGCAATTCCAAAAACTATAAAAAACTTAACACATTTAGAAAAATTAAGCCTTTTTGATAACAGCTTATTTGGTGCAGTACCTTCAAGTTTAGGTAGTTTAGTAAACTTAGAAGAGATACTATTATCCGATAATATGCTGTATGGAAATGTACCTACAAGTTTGGCAAATCTAACTAAATTAAAAGTGTTAATGCTTAACAATAATGACCTTAAGGGAGATTTTGCAAGTTTAGCAGAAAAGATTCCTAGTATGATACAATTTGAATATGTAAACTTAAATGAAAAGAAAAATTCAGCTTTAGTTGATACCGACTAAATATTTATTTTATATTTTTTTGATTGAAAAGCT
>CAZQBE010000056.1:0-10425 GCA_964591595.1 uncultured Flavobacteriaceae bacterium | reverse complement strand
CAGGCTTTTGTAGCATCTTCTACCCAAAGAGCTACTACTTTTACACCATCGCCATGTTTATTAATATGTTCGTTAATTATACCGCCTTCTTTTAAAGATGTTGTTAATACTAATCGTATTTTATCTTGCTTCAATACATATGATACTTGGTCATTCATACCTGTTTCTAAGCCAGCATAAGCTTCCGATTGAAATCCGAAAGCAGTTTTGTAAAAATGTGCAGATTGCTTAGCATTCCCAACATATAACTCTACATAATCTGTTCCTAATAACGGAAGGAAATCTTCTGCATCATTAAATAATTTTTTTAATGAATATTCTGTATTCTGTAAATTGTGTAAATCTTTTATTTCTGTTCCCATAATGTTTATTTTTGCATTCCTACTAAAGCAGGAATGACAGTTTTATTCTAACCATGATTTATAATAATCTTCATCAGCAATTTTTAGTGCTTCTTCAGTAACCATTAAAGGTTTAAAAGTATCTACCATTACTGCTAATTCATCCGTACTGGTTTTACCTATACTTCTCTCAACAGATCCAGGATGTGGTCCGTGAGGTATTCCAGCAGGATGCAAAGAAATATGTCCTTCTTCTATGTCATTTCTACTCATAAAATCTCCTGCAACATAATATAACACCTCATCACTATCAATATTACTATGGTTATATGGCGCAGGAATCGCCTCTGGATGATAATCGTACAAACGAGGCACAAAACTACAAACTACAAAAGCATCTGTCTCAAAAGTTTGGTGTACTGGTGGTGGTTGATGTATACGTCCTGTAATAGGTTCAAAATCGTGAATTGAAAAAGCATATGGATAGTTGAACCCATCGTAACCAACAATATCAAAAGGATGGGTGGCATATACCATTTCTATGATTTCTCCTTGTTTTTTTACTTTAATTAAGAATTCCCCTTTTTCATCGTATGTTTCTAGTTCTTGAGGTAAACGGATATCACGTTCACAAAAAGGTGAATGTTCCAATAATTGCCCAAACCAATTTCTATAACGTTTTGGTGTGTAAATAGGCCTGTGAGATTCAACAATGAAAAGCCTATTATCGTCTGTGTCAAAATTTATTTTATAAATGATTCCTCTAGGAACGAGCAAATAATCTCCATATTTAAAATTGAGATTGCCCAACATTGTTCTCAATTTCCCTGTGCCTTTATGGATGAAAATTAATTCGTCTGCATCTGTGTTTTTATAAAAATAATCTTGCTGAAGCGCTTTTGGTGCTGCAAGTATTATTGCACAATCACTATTAGTTAGCACTGCTTTACGGCTTTCTAAATAATCGTTAACTGGTGGTACTTGAAACCCTCTTAATCTGTACGATTTTATGTTATTTGCAAGGGCTATTTTTGGTGCAACACTATATTGTTTTATAATGTCCTTTACTTGTGTTGGTCTATGCTCATGATAACTATTTGTTGACATCCCATCAAAACCAATAGTACCAAATAGTTGTTCGTAATATAGGTTCCCATTTGGCTTTCTAAATTGAGTGTGGCGTTTAGGTGGTATATTCCCTAAGGTATGATAACGTGGCATTTTATTAAGTTAAAAGTTAATAATTAAAAGTTCAAAACAGTGAACTGAAATCTTTGTTTAACAATTGTTATAAAGATACGAAACGCGTACTTATTCTGGATTTCTCTTGATAAGATAGTGTAGAAACTGTAATAAATCGATCCAATAGAGTTTCATAAGGATACAAATATCGTAAAAAAATTATTGTTTTTATTTAAAACCAAAATCCAAGATTAAAAAACCATTTGCCACTATTAGCTTCTGGCGACCAAGAGTATTTTACTTCTATAGGACCTAAAAAAGTTTCAGTAGAACACCCTATAGCATAGCCTGTGTAGTCTGGTCTAGTAAACCATTCGCCGTTATCGAATATATTGTCGCCAACATTGGCGAAATTTGCTGATAAAATTATGTGCTGGTTATGAAAAACCTCATAATCTAAGTCGATATTCCCTTTTACAAAACCACTCCCTGTGATAGACAAATAATCATATCCATAAAATGAAATAAAGTTGTCTATAAAATTATTACCATAACCACCTAAAGCAAAATTTAAGGAGTTATTAGAATCTTCTCCAATTTTAAATCCGCCTTCTGAACCAATAATTACAGCCGCTTTATTAGACATTTTTAACGCATATCCAATTTTTGCTTTTGCAAATGAAAATTGTGAGAAATTGTTGTTAAAGTCTGATGATGACACATACAAATGGAAATCGCCATCAAACAAAAATCCCTCACTTGGTAGATACTTGTTGTCGTAAGTATCTAATTTTAATTTTCCAAAAAGGCTAAAAAAGTCACTTTTTTCAAATGTGGTTTCTTCATCATTAGAATTGGTATTTACAAAGGTTTCAGAGGTAATTTTAAGTCGTTTATGCTCCACACCAAGCGTTAAGGCAAAATCTTTTCTAAACAGGGTTTGTAAAAATATTTGACTTGTAAAGTCGTTTAAAACTACATCTACTTTATTTAATCCCTGAGTAATTACTTGGTTTTCATCTAAAATTAATGCTGCACTTATGTTCTTATTGAATGTATTATAATTTGAATTAAAACCTATACTCCAATAAAATCCTTTATCAATAAAATAATCAAAGTTATACCGCACATTATCTCCTAGGATAAAATCAAATGAAAGCACATCATTTTTAAAAAATACACGCTTTTTTGTTACATTTATTAATGCTGCACTTTTGTATAAATCATCGTAATGAAGTCCCAGTTTAATAAAAGTTGTAATCTTACTTTCAACCACTTCTATATATAAATCATACCCTTCATGCTCACTCTCTTGAGATAATTTATAGGTAAACTTATCAAAATTATGCGTTGCTACAATATTATTAACGCCAGAGGTGAAATGCTGATAACTTACTTTTTCTCCTGACTTTAATTTAAGTTTCCCTAGTACATAAGCTCGTGTATAGTTTTTGTTACCCTTGATAACTATTCTATTAATTTGAAGGCTATCAGGTGTAGGATTAATTTTAATATTTGTTTTTTTAGCTTTCTGTTGTGCTACAATATCTTTTAAAGCACTCATCTTTCTTTTGGCGGCAATCTCACCATTTCTAATTATTTCTTCCCCTTGGTCAAATGAAATAACATTAAAATCGTCAATATTAGGTTTAATGTAAACATCAGTTTGTTTAGATTTTATTTTCATTTCATTAATGGTTCTAAAATTGTTGATTTGTAATAAAATCTCTGGAGCAGATGCTAAATCTTTCCTACTCGCTAAACTATCTTGTACATCCACACCAATTATAATCTCTAACCCTTTTGCTTTAAGCTCGTCTATAGGATAATTGTTTACGACACCCCCATCAATTAATATTTGGTCATCAATAATCACAGGCTTATATAACGATGGAAATGCTCCACTTGCAGTTATTGCTTGTGCTAAATTACCTTTGTCTAAAATGACGCCTTCTCCTGTTTCTACATTTGTAGCAATACAAAAAAATGGAATTGGTAACTTGCTGAAATCCGTAATATCAGAAACATGCAACGTTAATTTTGCTAATAAATTATAATTATTTTGACCCGATGATAGTCCTGAAGGCAATTTGATTTTAAACCTTTCAAATGGTAATGTTATAGCATATTTTTCAGAATTCTCACGCTCATAAAACGTTTTTGCTGCTCTTGGAAGATTATCACTAATGATATCCTCGTAATTTATTTTGTTAAAGATTGAGTCTATTTGCTTTCCAGAATATCCCGAGGCATATAAAGCACCAATAATGGCTCCCATACTTGTGCCTGCAACATAATCTACTCTTATGTTTAAACTATCAATGATTTTTAGAGCTCCAATATGTGCTAATCCCTTTGCACCACCACCACTTAATACTAAGCCAACTCGAATATCTTTATCCGGTTGCTGTTGTGCATTTAACGTACAAACAAAAAACAATAATAAAACTATAATGACTTTGTTCACTTTGCTAGGTGTTATAATAATTATAAATTTTTTGGGCTTTTGAAACTCCAATAACCTGTTCTAATTCGTCAACTTTAGCATAAGAAATCCGTTTGGCAGATTTAAAATGTTTAAGTAACTCTATTATCGTTTTGTTTCCAATTCCTGGAATTGTTTCCAATTCTGTATTTAAAGCGCTTTTACTGCGCTTATTCCTGTGATGTTCTAAACCAAAACGATGTGCTTCATTACGCAGTTGTTGAATTACTTTAAGTGTCTCTCCTTTTTTATTCAAATATAATGGAATTGGGTCATTTGGATAGAATAATTCTTCTAATCGTTTTGCAATTCCAATAATGGCAATCTTCCCTCTTAAGTTTAACTTGTCTAAACTTTTTAACGCCGATGAAAGTTGCCCTTTTCCGCCATCTATTATTATTAATTGCGGCAAAGGTTGGTTCTCATCTAATAAACGCTTATAACGTCTGTAAACAACCTCAGTCATCGATGCAAAGTCATCAGGCCCTTCTACTGTTTTGATATTAAAATGACGATATTCTTTTTTACTAGGCTTACCATTCTTAAAAACCACACATGCAGCTACTGGGTGTTTACCTTGTATGTTAGAATTATCAAAACACTCAATATGTCTAGGTTCTTCGGTTAAACGTAAATCAACTTTCATTTGTGCCATAATTCTATTGGCATGTCTATCTGGATCTGTAATATTAACCTGTTTTAATTGTTCAAGCCTATAATATTTTGCATTACGGACAGATAACTCTAAAATGTGTTTTTTATCTCCTAATTTGGGTACAGTAACTTTTATATGTTCTCCCAAATCTATTTTAAAAGGCACGTAAATCTCTTTAGACATAGAATTGAAACGCTGCCTAATTTCGGTTATTGCTAATACTAACAATTGGGCATCTGTTTCTTGTAATTTTTTCTTTATCTCTAGTGTATGAGATCTGATAATTGAACCATACGACAATTGTAAAAAATTAATGTAGGCGTAACTTTCGTCGCTTATAATCGAAAACACATCAACATTGCTAATTTTAGGGTTTACAATAGTAGATTTAGCCTGATAATTTTCTAAAACATCTATCTTTTCTTTTATTTTTTGCGCGTCTTCATATTTCATTTCTGTTGCAAATGCTTTCATCTGATTTTTGAATTGTGAAAGCGAATCTTTAAAATTTCCTTTTAAGATATCTTTTATTGCTCTAATATTTTCAGCATATTTGGCTTCTGTTTCAAAACCTTCGCAAGCACCTTTACAATTTCCTAAATGATACTCTAGGCATACTTTATATTTTTTAGCTTCAATCTTTTCTGGAGATAAATCATAATTACACGTTCGTAAAGCATATAGCCCTCTTATTAAATCCAATAAGGTATGCACTGTTCTAACACTCGTATAAGGACCAAAATATTCCGAACCATCTTTTATTAAACGTCTTGTTTGAAATACGCGAGGGAATCGTTCTTTTTTTATACAAATCCAAGGGTACGATTTATCATCCTTTAGCATTACATTATATCTTGGTCTATGCTTTTTTATAAGGTTATTTTCCAGCAACAAGGCGTCAGTTTCGGTAGCAACTACAATATGCTTTATACTCGTAATTCTTTTTACCAGTACTCTTGTTTTTCCATTCTCGTGCGTCTTTGTGAAATAGGAACTTACCCGCCTTTTTAAATTTTTTGCTTTCCCAACATAAATTATAACATTATTTTCGTCAAAATATTGATACACGCCAGAAGCATTGGGGAGTGTTTTTATTTGTATGTCTAATGTAGATTTGTTCATCTTATCAAAGGTAGATTAATTCCTACTATTGTAAAAATTCGTTTTACATTTTTAGTATATTGCATCAGTTTACAGTACTCAGTAAAAGCCATCAATAAGCTAAACTTTAGGCACTTATTACTTTAGACACTTTAAGTATTTATAATGAACATTGTTATCCTTTCTAGAAACGAGAACTTATATTCAACAAGACGACTTATTGAAGAAGGTGAACATCGTGGTCATGATATGGAAGTAATTGATCCTTTAAAGTGCGATCTAATTATTGAGAAAGAAAAGCCAACTATATATTATAAGGATAAATACTTAGATTATGTTGATGCCATTATTCCGAGAATAGGCGCTTCTGTAACCTTTTTTGGTTGTGCTGTGGTGCGTCAGTTTGAAATGATGAATGTATTTACTACGGTTGCTTCCGAAGCTATTATTCGTTCAAGAGATAAGTTGCGTAGTTTTCAGCGTTTATCAAAATCTGGAGTGGGTATGCCAAAAACGGTGTTTACAAATTACTCCAGAGATGTTGAAGAAGTTATTGGTCATGTTGGTGGAACACCTGTAATTATAAAACTTCTTGAAGGGACTCAAGGGTTAGGTGTGGTATTAGCTGAAACTAAAAATGCAGCAGAATCTGTTCTTGAAGCTTTTAATGGGCTACAAGCTAGAGTCATTGTCCAGGAATATATTGAAGAAGCGAATGGTGCTGATTTAAGAGCTTTAATTGTAGATGGTCAGGTTGTTGGAGCCATGAAACGACAAGGAAAAGAAGGTGAGTTTCGCTCTAATTTACATCGTGGCGGTGTTGCTAATTATGTAAAATTGACTGAGCCTGAATTAAAATTAGCCATAAAAGCTGCTCGAGCTTTAAAATTACCTGTTTGTGGTGTTGATATGTTAGAATCTAAAAGAGGCCCTTTAATTCTAGAGGTGAATTCTACTCCTGGATTGGAAGGTATTGAAACAGCAACTCAAAAAAATATAGCGAGAGCCATAGTTACATTTATTGAACGAAACAGAAGATAATGACAAGCCCTAAAAGTGACATTTTACATATACTAGGAGAATCGATCCTACTTGGAGAAAGTCGTGAAATAAATTTTAATGTTGCAAAGTTACATACTACTACAAGTGTTGAAGTGCCTGTGCTAATAGAACGCTCTAAAAAATCTGGCCCTACCGTTTTAATTACCGCTGGCATACATGGTGATGAAGTTAATGGCGTAGAGATTGTAAGACAAATAATAGCAAAAGGTATTAATAAACCCAAAAAAGGAACCATTATATGTATTCCTATCATTAATATTTTTGGCTTTCTTCATATGGATAGAGAATTCCCTGATGGTCGTGATTTAAACAGAATGTTTCCAGGCACAAAAACAGGGTCTTTAGCAAGTCGTGTGGCTTATAAGCTTATGCGAGAAATTGTGCCTCAAGTAGATTTAATTATAGATTATCACACTGGAGGTGCAGATCGTTTTAATGCTGCCCAAATCAGGATTATTAATACTGATTCTGCACTAGATGAATTGGCTAGAATATTTGGGGCTCCTTTTGTTTTATATTCTAAAAATCTAAATAAATCGTTTAGAAATACGTGTCATAAAATTGGAATTCCCATGCTGTTATTTGAAGGTGGTAAATCATTCCATTTCAATACTACAATAACAAACACTGGTGTAAATGGAGCCAAACGCGTGCTGCATCATTTAGATATGTTGCATGCAAAATTTAAGATTTCAAAACCTAAAAAAAAATGTGTTGTTATTTCAGAAAGTAAATGGATTAGAGCTAAATACTCAGGTATGTTTAAAGCATCTGTATTAATTAATAAAGCCGTTAATAAAGGTGATATTATTGGACATATTACTGACCCTTTTGGAAAATTTCATCATTTTGTTAAGGCTGAAAATTCTGGATACATTTTTAATGTTAACCAAGCACCAATAGTTTATAAAGGGGATGCTTTATTTCATATATCGACAAAGTTAGCTTGATTTTATAGCTGTTACAGAATTGTTTTTTTCAGAACTATTTTCTTTAGGAAAAGCTTTATTATTAAAGATTAATAGCATCCCAACTCCTGAACTTATTGCCATATCTGCAATATTAAAAACAGGCTCGAAAAAGGTAAAATATTTACCTCCCAAAAAAGGCAGCCACTCGGGTAAATAACCCTTCCACATAGGGAAATGTAACATATCTACAACTTTTCCATGTAAAAAAGTATCATACCCTTTCTCTGGTAAAAAGGTAGCTACTTGCCCTAAACTATCGTTGAAAATAACACCATAAAAAACGGAATCTATTATATTTCCTAGAGCACCCGTAAAAATTAAGACTATGGCAATAATAAGTGTTTTAGAGCCTTTATTTTTAATCGAATTGATAAGCCAATATCCTATTCCAACAATAGCGATAAGCCTAAACAACGTTAAAATTACCTTTGCTGATCTATCAGAAATAAAAGATGTAAAATCACTCAATTTAGCTCCCCAAGCCATTCCATCGTTTTCTACAAACAAAATTTTAAACCAACTAAAGACAACAATGGTTTCTCCTAAAATAAAATGGGTTTTTATATAAAACTTAGAGATTTGATCTATAAGAAGAATTAAAATAATTACAATTGCGGCTCTCTTTAATGACATTTATGCTATTAATTTTGGTAAAAATAGAATTATTTACTTGATTTTATCAAAATGATAAAAATAAAAACGTCTCAGTAGCTCTGAGACGTTTAAAATATTATTTAATATCTACAGTTTTTATTTTTGCATATTTTTAGCCTCTATACTCAACGTCGCATGAGGTACTAATTCTAAGCGTTTTTTATTGATTAATTTACCTGTAACACGACAAATACCATAGGTTTTATTTTCAATACGAATAAGTGCGTTTGTTAAATCTCGAATAAATTTTTCCTGGCGAATTGCTAATTGCGAATTAGACTCTTTACTCATCACTGCGCTTCCTTCATCAAAAGCTTTAAATGTAGGCGAGGTATCTTCTGTACCATTATTGTGGTCGTTCATGTACGCGCTTTTAATAAGGCCTAAATCGTGTTGCGCTTTTTCAATCTTTTCTAGAATTAGGATTTTAAATTCTTCTAAATCTGCATCAGAATATCTGTTTTTTAAATCTTCTGCCATAATCTTAATGTTTTTTAATAAACAATTTTGTGTTTACATCATCAAAAGAGATGTCTATCCCATTGTTTATTTGATCTATTATTTTTAATTCTTCGGTTAATGTTTCGGTTTTAATATAATCAATATTAGCGTTAACCGCACTAATTATTTTATCATCTTTTTGAAGTATTACGTCAATTCTATCTGTAACATCAAAACCTGAATCTTTTCGTAAGTTTTGAATACGGTTTACAAACTCTCGAGCAATTCCTTCAGCTTTTAATTCTTCCGTTATTGTAACATCTAGGGCTACTGTTAGAGCGCCTTCATTAGCAACAAGCCAACCTTCAATATCTTGAGATGTTATTTCAACATCTTCAAGACCTAATGTAATACTTTTTCCATTAATTTCAATATCTAAAGTCCCTCTTTGTTCAATTTCTTTAATCTCTTCTGAAGTAAACTCACGTATCGTGTTAGTAATTAACTTCATATCCTTTCCAAAGCGTGGGCCTAATGTTTTAAAATTAGGTTTTATTTGCTTCACTAAAATATCCGATGCGTCTTCTAACAGTTCAACTTCCTTAACATTTACTTCATGTTTTATAAGATTTGAAACGGCAAGAATTTCCTCTTTTTGAGTAGCATTATCTACCGGAATCATAATCTTTTGCAAAGGCTGTCTTACTTTAATTTTTTCTTTAGCTCTTAACGACAATACTAATGAAGAAATTGTTTGAGCATTCTCCATTTTTCGTTCAAGGGCTTTATCAATGTACGCTTCGTAGTGTTTAGGAAATACGGCTAAATGTACACTTTCATAATTTTCTTTTTCTGTAACATTTGTTAAATCTTTATAAAGCCTATCCATATAAAAAGGAGCAATTGGAGCGCCTAATTTTGCAATCGTTAGCAAACAGGTGTATAAGGTTTGATATGCTGAAATTTTATCTTGCTGATAATCGCCTTTCCAGAAACGTCTTCTGCTTAAACGTACAAACCAATTGCTTAAGTATTCCTGAGTAAATTCTGAAATAACTCTGGCTGATTTTGTTGGCTCGTAATCTGCGTAAAAAACGTCTACTTTCTTTATCAATGTATTCAGTTCAGATAAAATCCAACGATCAATTTCCGGTCTTTCGTTTAACGGAATATCTGCTTCGCTATAATTAAATTTATCAATATTAGCATAAAGGGTGAAAAATGAATAGGTGTTATAAAGTGTGCCGAAAAATTTGCGTTTTACTTCTTCAATCCCCTCTACATCAAATTTTAAATTATCCCAAGGGTTTGCATTGCTAATCATATACCAACGCGTAGCATCGGCTCCATATTTACTTAATGTTTCAAAAGGGTCTGCGGCATTTCCTAAACGTTTAGACATTTTTTGTCCGTTCTTGTCTAATACCAATCCATTCGATACCACGTTTTTATAGGCAACTGAATTAAACACCATAGTTGCAATAGCATGAAGCGTATAGAACCAACCTCTAGTTTGATCTACACCTTCGGCAA
>CAZQBE010000055.1:0-10612 GCA_964591595.1 uncultured Flavobacteriaceae bacterium | reverse complement strand
GTAGAAACATTAACAATATTAAAATTAGCATTATTTAAAATGCACAACGGGTAATAATTATTCTATTTATATTTATTTAAAAATATTGCAATTTAATTAAAACAACCATTTGAATACACTACTACATAGTTTAGCATCTCAATTAGAAGGCGAATTGCATTACGATGCGATTATGAAAGCGCTTTATGCCACTGATGCTTCAGTATATAGAGAATTACCATTAGCTGTGGCTTTACCAAAAACTACAAGTGATATACAAACTCTAGTGAAGTTTGCAAATAAGTACAAATGTTCACTTATTCCACGTGCCGCAGGAACATCTTTAGCAGGACAATGTGTTGGTAATGGTATCGTTGTCACTATTTCTAAATACATGAACCAAATTTTAGAAATCAATACAACTGAAGGTTGGGTAAGGGTACAACCAGGAGTTGTTAGGGATGAGTTGAATGAGTTTTTGAAACCTTATGGCTTATTTTTTGGGCCCAATACCTCTACAGCAAATCGTTGTATGATGGGAGGCATGGTAGGTAATAATTCTTGTGGATCCACATCAATTGTTTATGGTTCTACTAGAGACCATGTATTAGAACTTAAGACTATTTTAAGCGATGGAAGTGAAGCTGTTTTTAATGCAGTTACTGAATCTCAATACAAAGAGAAGGAAAACACAAGGACATTAGAATCTCAAATTTACAAACATATTTTTGATGAATTATCAAATTCAGAAGTACAAAAGGAAATCATTAATGAATTCCCAAAAGCATCAATAACTAGGCGTAATACAGGTTATGCGGTTGATGCATTACTTGAAACTGAACTGTTTTCAAACACAGATACACCATTCAATTTTTGTAAACTCCTATGTGGTTCAGAAGGCACTTTGGCTTTTACTACAGAGATTAAGTTGAATGTAGTACCATTGCCAAAGCCTCATGATATTGTTATTGCTGCTCATTTTAACAGCATTAATGAGAGTTTAAAAGCTACTGTAATTGCTATGAAATACAGCCCTACAGCTTGTGAGCTGATGGATAAAACCATTTTAGACTGTACTAAAGACAATATCTCTCAACAAAAAAACAGATTTTTTGTTCAAGGCAATCCAGAATCAATTTTAATGATAGAATTTAGAAGTGATTCACATCAGGAAGCGGAAGCTCTAGCGAATACGCTCATAAATAATTTGAAAGAAAAAGAATTAGGCTATGCATTTCCAAAATTAACAGGACAAGATACTGCAAAAGTCTGGGAGTTACGAAAAGCAGGCTTAGGGCTTTTAGCCAATATACCAGGAGATAAAAAAGCAGTAGCATGTATTGAAGATACGGCTGTTGCTGTTGAAGAATTGCCCGAATATATTGAGGCATTTACAGCGTTATTGAAACAGTATAACCAAAAAGCGGTGTATTATGCGCATGCTGGAGCAGGAGAGTTGCACTTGCGTCCAATTTTAGATTTAAAAACATCTGAAGATGTAGATTTATTCAGAAAAATAAGTGAAGCATCAGCCAAATTAGTTAAAACATACAACGGGTCTTTAAGCGGCGAACATGGTGATGGTCGTGTACGTTCCGAGTTTATTCCATTAGTACTAGGTAAAAAAAATTATGCCCTCTTAAAGCGTATAAAACAAACTTGGGACCCAAATAATATTTTTAATCCGGGGAAAATTGTGGAGGCTTTACCAATGGATAAAATGCTTCGTTATAAGCAAGATATAAAACTCCCGGAAATAGATTCAATCTTTAATTTTGAAGATACAGGAGGCGTTTTAAGAACTGCCGAAAAATGCAATGGCTCAGGCGATTGTAGAAAGCTAAGTTTTGCTGGAGGCACAATGTGTCCTAGCTATAGAGCAACACGTAATGAGAAAGATACTACTCGAGGAAGAGCTAATGTGCTGCGCGAGTTTTTAACACAGAACACCAAATCAAATCCGTTTAATCACCCAGAGATTAAAACAGCAATGGATTTATGTTTGTCCTGTAAAGGATGCAAGTCTGAATGTCCTTCAAATGTTGATATGGCAACTTTAAAAGCAGAGTTTTTATATCAATACTATAAAAGTAACCCAATTCCGTTGCGATCTAAACTAATTGCAAATAATGCAAAGCTGAATAGTTTAGCATCTCACTTTTCTAGTTTTCATAATGTGCTCATAAAGCAACCTTGGTTTAAATCTCTTTTAGGGATTGCTAAAAAACGTTCCCTTCCTAAATTAGAGAAACAAACATTTAGAAATTGGTTTAAAAAGTATAACCAAGACAATCAGCCTAGAAAAGTTTATCTATTTTGTGATGAATACACCAATTATTACGACGTAGAAATTGGTAAAAAGACAGTCTTGCTTCTTAATACATTAGGCTATGAGGTCTTATTAAAAAAACACCCTGAAAGCGGGAGAGCTTATATTTCTAAAGGGTTTTTAGATCATGCAAAAAAAATAGCAGAGCAAAACGTTTCTATTTTTAAAGAACTAGTTTCTAACGATATACCTTTGCTAGGTATTGAACCTTCTACTATACTTAGCTTTAGAGACGAATATCCTAATTTAGTAGATCCAAAGGACAAGCCTAGGGCATTAGGTTTAAGTAAACATGTGTTTTTAATTGATGAGTTTATTTCTAATGAAATAGATAAAGGGAATATTGATGCTTCACAATTTTCAGATAAACACGCACATATTATTTTGCATGGTCATTGCCATCAAAAAGCATTATCTACAGTAGATTACACAAAAAGTATTTTAGAGCTACCTCATAATTACAATGTAGCGGTGTTGCCAACAGGTTGTTGCGGAATGGCTGGTTCTTTTGGATATGAAAATGAGCATTATAATTTAAGCATGGATATTGGTAACATGGTTTTGTTTCCAAGTATTAAAGCTTCTAAAAGCAGTTCTATTATTGCCGCTCCAGGTACAAGCTGCAGACATCAAATTAAAGATGGCACTCAAAAAGTGGCATTGCACCCTATAGAAATTTTATACCACGCACTGAAAGCGTAACTCTTCAGCTATCTATTTTTCTTCTCTTCCTTAGTAACTTTTGTTACTGACAAGCGTGTTTTATAAGTCTATTTTTGCCCCAATTAATTTACAAATGAAAACAAATATCTATATTTTAGTTTTAACTTTTTCGCTAATAACCAATATGTTAAATGCGCAAGAAGTTATACCTATCACAAAGGCAGAAGTGTTACGCAAAGTTTCAGAGAACAACACAGCTATTAAAATTTCTGAGCAAGAATTTATTCAAGCAAAAGCAGACTATAGACAAACAAATGCTGTGTTTTTGCCAAACATTTCTGTATCACACACAGGAATTGTGACAACAAATCCACTAATGGCTTTTGGTTCAAAATTGAATCAAGAGATTTTAACTGCAAGTGATTTTAATCCAGATTTATTAAATAATCCTTCACAAATAAAGAATTTTGCAACACGATTTGAAATACAACAACCTTTAATAAATGTTGACGGCATATTCCAGCGAAAAGCTGCTAGGACAAAAATGGATGCCATGGCTTTACAAACCGAACGCACAAATGATTATTTAATATTTGAAGTTGATAAAGCATACATGCAATTACAATTGGCATATAAAGCAGTTGATGTTTTAGAGAAAACTTTAGAAGCTGCTAATGCAAATAAAAAAATTGCAGACAATAGCTTTAAGCAAGGGTATTTACAGCGTGCAGATATTTTAGCAGTTGAGGTTAGAGTAACCGAAGTTAAAAACCAATTGCAAACCGCAAAAAGCAATGTTAAGAATGCGTCTAATTATTTGTCGTTTTTAATGAACAATTCAAGCAGTACTATCTTAATGCCTTCAGATAGTTTAACGGTTTCTATGTTGCGTTTAGACGATAAAAAAGTATCAGAAAATAGAGCAGATATTAAAGCCATGCAATTGGCGTCTGGAGCTTACGAAAGTATCTATAAGGCTGATAAAATGACATTTTTACCAAGTTTAAATGCCTTCGGAAGTTATGAATTGTATGATGATAAAGTGTTTCAAGGTGCTGCAAACGGATATATAGTTGGCGCACAACTAAAATGGAATATTCTAGAAGGCACAAAGCGATTTGGAAAGACACAAAAAAGCAAAGCGGAATACGATAAATCCAAGTTAGAATATGAACAATATGTATCGCAAAGTAATTTGGAATTAAACAAGGCAAAACGAATGCTTTTAGATGCAAAAAACAGGTTAGAATTAACAAAACTAGCTTTAGAACAATCAAAAGAATCTTTAAGAATACGAACGAACAGGTTTAAAGAAGGTCTTGAAAAAACGTCCGATTTGTTGTTAGCCGAATCACAGTATGCTCAAAAACAGTTACAATATTATCAAACCATTTTTGAATATAATTATGCTCAAGCATATTTGCAATTTTTAACTAAAGAATAACTTTATAGTAAAAAATCATAATCAAGATAAATTTACACAATGAAAAACATATATAAACTAGCATTTTTAATAGTAACGCTTTCACTAAGCAGTTGTGGCAATGGAGATAAAACAGCAGTAGTAGATACCGCCGCTCCAATTGTTGTAACTATTAATAAAGTAACGACTAATGGCAATAGCCCATTTTTAACAATAAGCGGAAAAATACAAGCATCAAACAGTGCTAATTTAAGTACGCGTATGATGGGTTTTGTGAATAAAATCTTTGTAAACGTCGGTGACAAAGTAAATACGGGACAATTACTGTTAACTGTTAATAATACTGAGTTGCAAGCCAAACTTGCTCAGGTAAACGCAAGTATTACTGAAGCAAAGGCAGCATATAACAATGCAGAAAAGGACTATAATCGTTTTATAAATTTATTTGCTGAAAGTAGTGTGTCTCAAAAGGAAATGGACGACATGACAGCTAATTTTGAAATGGCTAAAGCACGATTAGAAGCCGCTAACCAAATAAAAAACGAAGTAAATGCTCAATTTGCATATACTAATATTAAATCCCCTTTTGCAGGAGTAGTTACAAACAAGTTCATCAAAGAGGGAGATCTAGCTAGCCCAGGAGTACCTTTAATTGCTGTAGAATCTATCGGGAAATTTGAAGTTGCTACAATGGTTCCAGAAAGTGAAATTTCACAAATTAAATCAGGCGTAGAGGTTGCTGTAAATGTAAAGTCAATTAAAGAAACTATTACAGGAACAGTAACAGAGGTTAGTAGCTCTGCAAAAAATACAGGTGGACAATATTTGGTAAAAATAGCTTTAGATAAAACACACAAGCACATACTGTCAGGTATGTTTGTCACTGTTCAGTTTCCTGTTGAGAAGACCAAAGCAAAAAACAATACTGTTTTGGTTTCAACAGGAGCGTTAGTACATAATGGTCAATTAACTGGAATTTATACTGTAAGTCAAAGCAATACAGCAGTATTGCGTTGGTTACGCTTAGGCAGAACCTTTGGTGACCAAGTAGAAGTGTTGTCGGGTTTAAATGCAGATGAATCGTTTATAGTTTCTGCTGATGGGCGACTTTATAATGGCGTAAAAATATCAATTAAATAACACAATTAACGCGTTAGGGATAGCAGCGACATCCTTTTTATGTCAGTTCGAGTGAATTTGTAAAACAAATTTTTATCGAGAACAAGTAAAAAGATACAGCGAATAGCCTGTAAAAACGCCCAAAAAGATATTAAACATGAAATGAGAGTAAACAAAATTAATTTTTTGTATTGTAACCTAAAATTAAATTTTTTGCGCGAAAGCGAAGCGGTTGCATATCTGCAAAGAATTTTTAATTGTTTTTATTCTTAAAAATTTTGAAGATATGAAAGATGGTTTAGCAGGAAAAATTGCCAAAAACTTTATAAGCTCAAAACTTACGGTGCTTTTAATGATTGTTTTTATGGTAATTGGTGTATACAGTTCTTTTTTAATTCCTCGAGAGGAAGAACCGCAAATTGATGTACCAATGGCCGATATTTTTGTCGGTTACCCAGGTGCAAGTCCAACAGAGGTTGAGTCTAGAGTTGTAAAGCCGCTTGAAAAGATTATTTCCAATATTAAAGGTGTAGAATATGTGTATTCTACGTCTATGAAAGAACAGGGAATGGTGATTGTACAGTTTTATGTTGGTGAAGATATTGAACGTTCGTTTGTAAAACTTTATAACGAAATCTTTAAAAACATGGATAAAATGCCACAAGGCGTTACGATGCCTTTGGTAAAAACGCGTGCAATTGACGATGTGCCTATGTTAGGATTGACACTTTGGAGCGAATCTTATGATGATTATCGACTTAAACTAATTGCTCAAGAGCTTACTGATGAAATAGAAAAAGTCAACGATGTTGCTATTACACATAAAATTGGAGGTAGAAACCGTCAGTTACGTGTGGTTTTAGATAAAGATAAGCTATCGGCTAGTGGTTTGGATTTTCTGTCTGTTTCTGAAATGATAAAAGCCAACAATCAACAGTTGAGTGCTGGAAAGTTCAACAAAAACGATACAGAGTTTATTGTAAATACAGGAAAATTTTTAGAAACAGTTGAAGATGTAGAAAATTTAGTTGTAGGTATACAACAAAATCAGCCTATTTATTTAAAACAAGTTGCAAGTATTATCGACGGACCCGAATTGCCAAATAACTATGTGTCTTTTGGTTTTGGACTAGCCAGTGAGAAGGCAGCAACCTATAAATCAGAATACCCTGCAGTTACCATATCTGTCGCAAAGCGTAAAGGCGCTGATGCAATGACCATTTCTGATATTATTATAGATAAAGTTGAACATTTAAAAAAGACTTTAATTCCAGAGGATGTTCATGTTGAAGTAACAAGAAACTATGGAGAAACAGCATCTCAAAAAGTATCAGAATTATTGATGCATCTTGTTGGCGCTATTTTAGCTGTTACACTTGTTGTTATGCTGGCTATGGGTTGGCGTGGTGGTTTGGTTGTGTTTCTATCAGTTCCAATTACGTTTGCATTAACCTTGTTAAGTTATTATATGCTAGATTATACGCTTAACAGAATTACCTTATTTGCTTTGGTGTTTGTAACAGGAATTGTGGTTGATGATTCTATTATAATTGCTGAAAATATGCATAGGCATTTTAAGATGAAGCGTTTGCCATTTAAACAAGCGGCACTTTATGCCATAAACGAAGTAGGTAATCCAACCATATTAGCAACCTTTACGGTAATTGCATCTGTTTTACCAATGGCTTTTGTATCTGGTTTAATGGGGCCTTATATGTCGCCAATGCCAATAGGTGCTTCTATTGCCATGATATTATCCTTGTTTGTAGCATTAACAATTACACCATATTTAGGATTTATCTTTTTACGTGTAAAAGATAAAAAGGGAAGTGAAGAAGAAGAGAAGAAAGAACAAGATATTTCAAACTCATTAATTTATAAAATATATGAAAAGTTAGAAAAACCGCTTATTGAAAACAAGACCAAGCGTTGGTTGTTTTTAGGGATTACCTTTTTATTATTGATGAGTTCTATCTCAATGTTTTTCACTAAATCGGTCGCAGTAAAAATGCTCCCATTCGATAATAAGAATGAGTTTCAAGTGGTTATTGATATGCCAGAAGGCACTACTTTAGAACGTACAGCAGTAGTAACTCAAGAGATTTCACAGTATTTATCAACCAGATCAGAAATAGTAAATTATCAAGGTTATGTAGGGACATCGGCACCAATTACATTTAACGGTTTGGTACGTCATTACGATTTGAGAGGTGGAAGTAATATGGCAGATATTCAGGTAAATTTAACTGATAAAAATGATAGAGATGCTCAAAGTCATGATATTGCAAAATTGCTCAGACCAGACATTCAGAATATCGCCAAAAAGTATAACGCTAATGTAAAATTAATAGAAGTGCCACCAGGACCTCCAGTATTATCAACTATTGTTGCAGAAGTTTATGGACCAGATTATGATACCCAAATTGACATAGCTAATCAAATACTAGAGATACTCATAAACACAACTGATGTTGTGGATGTTGATTGGATGGTAGAAAGTGACCAAACTGAATATGAGTTTGTAATTGATAAAGAAAAAGCAATGCTATATGGTGTAACACCACAGCAAATTGTTTATACCATGAATATGGCTTTATCGAACAGACCCATTACTAATTTATTTGATGAAAATGCATCAAGACAAGTAGGATTATTATTGGCTTTAGATGAAAAAGAAAAATCTACAATAAGTGATATTTCGCAACTCAAAGTAAGGTCAAATCTAGGCAATATGGTATCTATTGGAGACTTGGTGAGTATTCAAGAAAATACCAAAGCACAAAGTATTAACCGAAAGAATCAAAAACGTGTAGTCTATGTTATGGCAGATATGGCTGGAAAGTTAGAAAGCCCTGTGTACGCTATTTTAGGAATGGAAGAAAAATTAAAAACTATCGATTTACCTAAGGGTTATACGTTGGATGAATTGTATATGAATCAACCTAATTACGAAGAAGACTATACTGTAAAATGGGATGGTGAATGGCAAATTACATTAGAAGTATTTAAAGATTTGGGTATTGCATTTTTAGGGGTAATTATTATCATTTACATTTTAATAGTGGGTTGGTTTCAAAATTTTAAAGCACCTATTGTTATGATGGTAGCCATACCATTGTCCTTAATAGGAATAGTTCTTGGGCATTGGCT
The DNA here is from genome assembly GCA_964591595.1 of uncultured Flavobacteriaceae bacterium. GTDB lineage: Bacteria > Bacteroidota > Bacteroidia > Flavobacteriales > Flavobacteriaceae > JAADHG01. Next base: position 1,949 of record CAZQBE010000055.1, on the reverse strand, counting down.
TTTAGGTGCTTTTTTTACAGCGACCTCCTTTATTGGAATGATTGCACTTGCAGGAATTATGGTAAGAAACTCGGTATTACTTATAGATTTTATAAACATACGATTAGCAGATGACGTTCCATTAAAGCATGCAGTAATTGAAGCTGGAGCTGTACGTACAACGCCAATTTTGCTAACAGCAGGAACTGTAGTTATTGGAGCTTTAGTAATTCTTTTTGATCCAATTTTTCAAGGATTAGCCATTTCGCTAATGGGAGGAACCATAGTGTCTACAGTATTAACATTATTGGTAGTGCCGCTAGTATATTATTTAATAGAACGTAAAAATTATAAATAAAATGAAATTATTAATTGTAACTGTTGTTGAAGAATTTCAGGATGATATTTTACAACTATTTAAAGACTCAAAAATTAAAAACTTTAGTAAGTCAACTATTGAAGGATTTAAGCATGAAGCATCGTCAATATTAATGATAGATAATTGGTTTCCTAGCGAAAAAGGAGGATCAAAATCAAGCTTATTTTTTTCTTTTACTGAAGAAAACAAAATAAAAGGCTTATTTAAGCTAATCAAAATATTTAATAATAATATTGAAACTAAAAACCCAATAAGGGCTGTTGTGGTTCCAATTGAAGAGTATATATAAACTTAAAAAAACATTTAAAATGAAAAATAGATTAATTAGAGCAATCGCAGGAACATTTGTATTAATTAGCTTAATACTTGCAGTAAAAGTAAATATGAATTGGTTATGGTTTACCGTATTTGTTGGCGCAAACCTTTTACAATCATCAATAACAAAATGGTGCTTGATGGAAACAATTTTAGAGAAAGTTTTTAAAGTAAAAGATTAATAACTAGAAATAATATTCTTGTTTTTGTAACATTTTGATTGAGAATGCGTCAAATTAGTAATCAATCAAAGCAGTAATCATGAAACAAGATAGACAACTTATAGTTTTAACACATTTAAGCCAATTAATTACACTAGTTATTGGTTTTGGAAGTCTTATTTTACCACTTATTTTGTGGAGTTCAAATAAAGAACGTGTTTTTAAAATGGATGAGCATGGAAAAAATATTTTGAACTTTCAAATAAGTCTTATAATTTATTCTATTATCTGTATTCCTTTGATCCTATTTTTAGGATTGGGTATATTAGGTCTTATTGCTTTAGGAATTATATCTATAGTTTTTCCAATTATTAATGCTATTAAAGCGAGCAATGGCGAAACTCCAAAATATCCATTATCTCTAAGTTTTATTAGTTAGTTAGTTTGAGATAAGTAAAAAGCGTTCACATTTGTGAACGCTTTTTTTATTTTGTTAGATTCAGTTTACTTACTAAACCTCTACTTTTTACAGTATCGTAAATAATTTGTAAATGTATAATTTCATTTTTTGAACTAAACTCAATAATATCCACTACATCAAAATTTACGATTTCATTATTTTTTAATGTCCAGTTATAGTTAAAGTAGAGTGCAATTGTATTAGAATTTTCTTCTTCAAAAATCCCTTTCAATTCTAATTTAGAGTTAAAAGTATCATTATTTAATTCCTTATAAAAATCACGTGCAATCATAGTTCCATAAATTGGTGATGTGACTTTCCCGCTTTCTGAAAATAATTCGTTTATACACTCGGTTTTGCCTTGTTCTAGATATTCAATATATTTTTTGGCAATTTCCTTTTTTGACATAATAAATGTGATTTATAGTTTAATAACAAAGAAAAAAACAAAAAAGCCAATAACAACATGCTATTGGCTAAATATTTGTATGTAAAGCAGCCTAGTTGTTAAGCATAACTGGCATCACAAGCATGGTGATATTTTCGCCTTCATCAATACCATCAATAGGTGTTAAAATACCTGCTCTATTTGGTAAACTCATTTCAAGTTGCACTTCGTTAGCTGTTAAATTACCTAACATTTCACTTAAAAAAC
>CAZQBE010000054.1:0-10737 GCA_964591595.1 uncultured Flavobacteriaceae bacterium | reverse complement strand
GATTGACCTTTAAATGGCACAACAGCACTTTTGTATGCATTGTCTACATGCCTTCTTAAAGAAGCTCTAAATATATCGTCTCCTACTAAACGATGAAAATTTTTCATAGCTTCTGGTGACTCCATAAATTTAGCAGTGTCTAATAATTGATCTGCATATTTAGTGCCTTGTTTTAACATTTTGACACGATAGCCATACATGTCCATGCCTTGTATACCTAAAGCTTTTGCCACAGGTGTATCAAATAAAAGTTTACCATCCATGTATGCGGTATCAAAAGCTTGTTTTGCGCCTAATACTTGTGCACTTTTAGGTGATGTTGCCATAGATCTTTCAAATGCTGTTTTTAAATCCATTGCAAATTGTAATGAATAACCATCTTCTCCAATAGATTTCATTAAATCAGGTAATTCTTTTGTTAAAATTTCTTTTACTTGTGAATAATTTATTGCATCATCACGCATTAATAAATTGTTTTCTATGTAATCTCTTACAGGTGCTGATTTAGGTGTTGGTAATATTTGTCCATTTAAACCTACGCCAACACGATTATCTAAAGATAATATATATTGTTTTGCAATTGCTTTTGGATCCATCATGCCACCACCAATAACAACGGTGTCACCTTGTGAGTCAGCTAATTTCATCCAATCATCTAATAAACCTTGTAAATATTTATTGTATTTTGTTGCTGTAGCGTAAGCTGCAGGTTTTGTTATCTCTGATAACTTTGCATATGTCATGTAAGGACCAATAGAGTCAGTCATGTTTTGTAAAATTAAATTTAACTTTTGTGCTTTTATTTTTAAATTACCTGTAATACCACCAGATATAATTGGAAATTTACCTAATGTTTGTTTAACAGTTCTTATACCGCCAAATCTTGTAAGGTCTGATATACCTAGTATTGCATCACCTTCTTTTGTAATTTTAAATTTACCTAGACCAGGGTATTCATACGTGCCTGGTTTAGTAAATTTTTTAGTTAATCCTTGCGATAATTCTGCAAGACGCATTTCGTTTTTACCAGCACCTAATGCACCTCGTGTTAAGTTTCTAACTATTTGTAATGCAGGTATAAAAGAAGCAACACCTAGTGTCATCTTTGCATCAAACTCACCAGCATTCATTGCTTGCATAATTCTTTCTGCTTGATTTGGACGGTTAATACCTTTTTCTCCAAATACACCAGCTTGATTCATAATATCTAATGATGTTTCATATCCATAATTAGCTGCCATAACAGCTGTAAAACCACCAACCATGGCACCACCAATCTTTGCATAAAATGGTCCAGGTGTTGTTCTAAAACCTTTAGCTGCACCACTGGCAAATTTTCTTGCACCTAATTTATAACCAAGTATGTTACCACCAACAGACGCTGTAATTTCTCCAGCTATTCTAGCTTCAGGAAAAGGATCAGGACTACTTGTTTCTAGACCAAATGGATCTGGCATTAAGTTAGCTTGTACGTCTGGTCCACCTTGTACCTCTCTTGGTGTATATCCTTGTGAATATACAAACGATACAAGATCTCTTTCAAACGCATCTTGGTTTACGGATCCAGGTTCTAATTGTTCTCTTTTTTCTGCAGCTGCAATTAATTGTGCTACTTGTGCTCTTACATTTCTTATGTCAGGTCTGTTTCTTAACTTTTCTTCATTTAGTAATGCAAGTGATTCTTTTTCTTTTATTTGTTCTAACTCCAACTGTGCCTTTTGTGCACGTTCTTTTACAACAGTTTCAGGTGGACCTTTAGGTCCGTAATTGTAAAAATCAAAAGCTGATTGTGCTCCACCTTTAACAGCATTATAAAAACCATCTAAAATTTCATCTTTCATAGTGCCAAATTTGTTTCTTATTTCTCTAGTTTTCATTTCTTGTTCAGAAATAGGTATATTACCTTCTGTTAAATAATTTAATTCAGGATCACCTGCTTGACCTACATTCTTAGGTAAACCTTCTTCTCCAACTATAAGACTAGAAAGTTGGTTAGTAGAAATAGGATTTAATTTTACTCTGTCAAATTCTTTTTCAGCCATTATTCATTCCCTGTATAATTTTTACCACCAAAAGTTTGATCGCCTTCTGGTAACCATTTGTTCATTAAGTCAAACCAGTTTACAGGACCAACTGCATCTATAGTTGCACTTGAATCTCCTGAATATGCTGGTGCTGAGCTTGTAATACTATCATTAACTTGTATCCAAGACATGTCAATTGGTAAGTTAGGACTGTTTTGTGAACCACCAATAAAATTGTAATAACCATCTTGGTAATCTTTTATTGATATTCTTTCCGATCCGTAAATACCTGGGTCCACGGCCCAAGATGTAGTAATTCTACCACCACCCATCAATGAGTGTTTTACGTATTGTTGATATAAATCTTTTGTAAATTGGTGTAGCCTGTGTGAAACCTGCACTGGATCACCAGCTCCTAATCCTAACATTTTAACTTCTTCTATTGAACGTCTAATTGTATCTGCAAGTAGACGACCAGTTGGCTGTTTAAGACGTGCAGCAAGGAAACCCATTCTATTTTGTAGTTGTTCTACTATGTCAAGTGATGGATTAGATATTAAATTTTTAACATAAGCGTCTGTAGCCCATTCACCTGTCATTGTCACACCGTCAGGGCCTATTGCTTCACCTTTGTAAATATCTTCTTTTCCTGTTTCTGATATACCGTTTGCTTGTGCACTAGAAAAAATCATGTTGTTATTCATTTGCACATCTAAAGCGGCTAAACTAGCGCCACCAACATTTTCTGTATAAGGTATTAACCATGCAGGTATGCCTAATTTATCTGCTATTTGTTTTGCTTCTAATACACTTGTTCTTGCAAACTTACCAAAACCTCCTGTTACACCAGTAGGAAACTGTCCTGAATATAATCCGTATTGTGGATTCATTTGTATGTTTAATATGTCAGGCAATGCTGCTTCAAAAACTGAAGACAGTGCTAAATGTTCACCACGTTGTGACTTTGTTAAATCACCTTGGTATGGGTCATTACCAGCTGATGCAGATGCTGCATCTAAATCACTTGATATTCTTATGTCTCCTGGCGCTAATCCTAAATCACTATTACCATTTCTTGACAAGTCTAAATAATATTGTGCTCTTTCACCTTTATCAAATACTTGATCAATAGGACTCCATGATTCATATTTTTGTCCATCCGGTAATTCTATGGTGCTTTTTTTCATTACAGAACGTAAAGTACCTTTAGGTTCGTTACCTTCAAATTCTTTTTTAATCAATTCTTTCATATAAAAATTTTGTATGTCGGTATATTGTTTACTTTTTGCTCTTCTATCTTCACGTACAATATCATAAGCAGCTAATGCTAATTCTTTATCCATTTTTGATTTGTTTTGTAAATTTTGCATAGCTATGGGTAAGATTTGTGTGCCTGTTTTACCAGCAACATCTAAAAATCCTCTTATACCACTTTGGTTCGTTGTATTACTCATCATGCCTAAACCTAATTGCAACAACATCATGGTGTTCATAAGTTTACTATCATCACCCATTAATTCTTTAAGTTCTGCTTTTACTTCTTTTATACTTTTTTCGTCAACAGATGTGTCGTTTTCTAAGTAAGCACTTGTTAAATCAAACATATCTCCTGGCATATCAACAGGACCTGTTTTACTGCCACCACTTGCAATATTTTCTGCTTCTTCTTGTACACCATCAGCTAAAGCGTTTTCGTTACTTTCTTGTAGATCAGGATCATTATTATTATTTAATGCAGAATTAGAACTAGAATTTAATATAGACTCTTCTTCTTTTAATTCATTTATTTTCCCAGTATTCTCTTGATCTATTATGCTTACAACTTCGTTTATATCTCTTTCTATAGGATCGCCGTAAGCTTCATCGTAGTTCACAGCAGGTTGCACTGGTTGCGGTAATTCTTGTTCGTCTAACGTTGCACTTACATCTTCTTGTATTATTTCTTTTGCCACTGGATCTTCTTTTAACCATTGCGGCATCATGGTCCAAGCAGTTCCTGTAGCTAATATGTTTCTATACACTTTTTTCTTTTGTGCAGGATCCATTGCTGCCCATCTAGCTTTTATAGAACCAAAATTTGTAAATGGTTCGTTGTATAAATTACCAAAATTAAAAGTTGTTGATTCAGGTGTTTTAATTGTGTTACCAAACAAATCAGTTGTTTCTGATGCCTCTGTTCTATTAACAATCGGTGGGAACTTACTTCTGTTTTCTTTATTAAAAGTACCAGACATATCATAGAACTGGTCATTTATTGGTTGACCATAAATATTTGTTTCTACATCATATCTTTTTTTAGGATTAACTGTTTGAGTGTTTACTGTTTTAACTTGACCTAACTCATCAACGCTTGTGACAGGAATATTAGGTCCATACTTAAATAATTCTCCTTGTTTTGATCCACCGAAGAATAGGTTATAAAGACCTTTTAAGCCTCCTGTGTATGCATGTACTCTTTCTCTGTCACCTCGTCTAAATAGAGGTCTGTTTAAAGTGTTCCCCGCCATGGTTCTCCTTTAGTCTTGTGTTAGTTGTTTATACCCTTGGTATGCAGCTAATCCGGATATACCAGCACCTACCGCTTGCGCTAATGGATTAGCCTGAGGTGTTGTTGCCATAGCAAGTGATGATGCACTTGTTGGTGCGCCTTGGAATATGTCGGATACAAACCCTAATCTTTGGTAAGGTTCGTACATTTGCTGTAATTGTTGTCTGTAATCTGCGTCTGCTTGCATCTGTAAATTTTGTTGTTGTTGTCCACCTAATTGCATTAAGTTTGATATATCTGCCATTCTTAAACCCTGTGCTTGATTAAATGCATCTGCATTTGATTGACCTACAGCTTGTGCTCTTTGTCTATCTAGTTCTGCATTTGCAATTTCTAGTCTTGATCCACCGTAAGCACCTTTGGCAGCTGCGTCTAAATTTTGTTGATTCTCTGCTTTTGCAAATTGATCTTCTATACCTTGTGTAACAAAGTCTTGGTATGGATTCATGTATTGTTGAAAAGATCCTACGCCTTGACTTCCAATGTCAAATGCTTGTTGTTGCATTTGTGTAAATGGTGTAACTTCTTGTTTTGGTATTGTAGGTTGGAATACAGGTTGTTCACCCTTTGCTAATTTTACTGCTTGATCCATAAGACCAAGCTTACGCCCCATTACCTCAGGTAATTCTGCTTGATAACGTATGGCGGTATCTGCTCCGCTTCCTATTGGACCTGGTGTGCCTGTTCCCATTACAATATACTCCTATACTTAGCTTCTTTTACCATACCTAATCGTTTAGCAAAAGAGTCAAATTTGTTTTTATCCATGTTATGCGTCGATGGTTCAAAATATATTTCTCGTGCTTTATTATTTTTAGCCCAATCCATAAATTTTCTCATCATAAATAACGCTCCCATCTTGCCTCTTTCAGAAGGAACCACATATAGTTCCGACTGTCTTGCGAAGATATCTTGCATAAAAGAGAATTGGTGTATTTCACCTGTTAAAAATCCTATCTTATCTTCTCCTCGCAAACCAATAATCCCAAACATATATAAAGGATTATTAATTACATGATAAAAATAACGTGATACCTTATCTTTATCATACTCTCCATCATTCCATTCAGATTCCTCAAACATGTCCTTTGTGACACTTAGAATCCAATCGAGGTCACCCTCTTCAAAAAACTTCCAATCCACTAAACCCTTCCAGCTGTCATCATTTCAGCTGGTGTTTGTGAATTAGGATCTAACGAATTCATCATTTGATACATTCGTTTTGCTCCTAGCATGCGGTTACCACCGCCTAAGTTCTCTACAGCTTTTGCTGTGACAACAAACTCTCCATCACTCAACATAGCAGGAATACTATCAGAAGTTCCTGTGCCTGGGCCGTTAGTCGCGCCACCAGTTGTCATATCCATCTCTGTAACACCCTCAACAGCGTTACCTGTCATGCCACCATAACTTAACTTTTTATAACCACCTCTTGCTGCATTGTCAGATGGTAAAAAATCTGCGTTTTCCATGTAGTATTCTTTAAAATCTTCTAAACTATCAAACTGCATGCCAGGGTTTTCTAATATAAAATTATCCATTAACTGTTTGTATTCAGCATCTGGATGTGGAGCTGACATAGCTGTTTTATCTAAATTCATTTTGTCCATTAATTTTTGTAATTGATCTTCTATTTGTTTATATTTTGGATCGTCACTAGGTGTTATCATTTTTAACATTTGTAACATTTGTAGTTCTGATCTATCTGAATCTGTTAATCCTGCCATTTCTTTGCCTTCATCTAATGATGCAATGCCTTCTGGCTTTTGTCCACCAGCTGCAAAACCACCACGTGCATATTTCATTAAACCACCACGTGCAGCACCAGCCATGTAACCTTCAAAAGGATTATCATAATAACCACTGTACATTTCCAAATTTCTTTTTCTTCGTGCTTCCATTTCAGCCGCCATAGCTTCTTCTTGTTTTTTTCTATCTGCTTCTGGATCTCCTGCTAAATATGATGCACCCATACCTCCAATTGCAGCAGCTCTCATAGGATTAGCTGCAGCCATTTGTAATACAGTTTTACCAAAGCCTGGGTTCATATTAGATATATAACCAGCACCAGCTTTACTTCCTAAAAATGCACCGCCAAGACCACCTGTTATGCCACCAAATATAGCGCCACGCATTGGATCTTTACCTTGTATTTTATTTACCAACGCTCCTAGTATTGCACCACCTACCATACCACCAAGAAAATATCCTGGTCGGTTAGCATATGAACCAATACCTTTAGCCATATCTGATCTACGCATTAAATTCCTGGACCAAACATTGAGTAAGGGTCAAAAGAACCAAGACCTTTTCTAAAAGCTCTTAATCCTTTTTGTGGTGTCGCCATCCTTGGTAAATTTCTAGGATCAAATTCTCTAGTACTTGGATCTATGTTCATATCTTGTGGACTAAAAGGCACACGCATTTCTTCTGTGCCAGAAAATCTAGGATAAGTAATTCTTTCTGTTCCAGTGTCGTATTCACCAAATGAACCAGGTACATAATTCATTGTAAAACCAGGATAAACCATATCAGCGGAATCAGGTCCCTCGCCCATTTGACCTATTCTAGGGCCCATATAAGTAAAAGCTTGTCCTGGTCCTCCTGAATCTATTTCTTGAAAAAATAAATCTTCATCTGTTAACGGGCCTGTTCTACTGTAACTTTGATCTTGTATGAAAGGATTACCTCTTCCTCTTACTGGAGCGCCAAAACTATCGCCTGGTCTTCCGTAACCTTCTGGAAGATTATAACTCTCTGTTCCAAAACCACTGCCACCATAGGCATTAGAAGGAAGATATTGATCGCCTGGTCTTACAGCCATTCCTACATCTTGTACTGGTAAATTAACACCTTGTTCCATAGGAGTAACTTGATTCATATAATTCATTATAGGATTATCGCTATCACGATACATGTCATCAATTAATTCTGGATTTAATGCTCCTTCGTTTAAAGAATTTACAGCTGTTGAAATGTCCATAAGATCTTGATAATTATACATTCTATCAGGGCCTACAGTATCTCTGCCCTCTTCGTCATCAGCATATAAATCCATTACAGTGTTTATTGCTGCTTGTGTGTTTCTGTTTGCTCCACCGCTATAACCTGCCATGGCATCGCCATACATTTGATTTAATATATCACGATTAAAACCTTGTGAATCTATATCAGGATTATTTGCTGCTCTTGCAGCCATAATTCCTCTACCATAATTTATTCTATCGGCTGTTTGTGAAGCTAGCTGTTTATCTTTTATTCTATCTAATATAGATGCCATTATACGTCTCCTGCTTTACCTTCTAGGATTTTGTGAATTGCTGCACTAATAACTACATCTTGTCTAATGTGTTCTGCTTTAGTGTCAGTTGCAGGGTCAGCAACATCATCGTCAGCTTCTTTAGCTGAACCATATTCCTGTCCTGTTACAGTATTGGTAATAGTTATTTCTGCTGGAACAACGATCTTTGGTACCTGTTCTCCGTTGATCTCAACGTACTCTACTACTCCGTCATCATTTATAGGCATAATCTCTCCTTATAGCAAGTATTTTGTTTAATTTCAATCATTATGATATCTCCAAAAAAGTTACATATACGTTTACTGGTTGTACGTTTGTGTTAATTTTTAGCACATCTGCTGCCTCTAAAACATCAGTGCTAGAAACAAAGGATTTTGCAGCTTTAGAAGCTAAACTAGCTTCTCTTTCTACCTCTATGGCATTTACTTTCATACTAATTTGTGCTGCACCACTAGTATCATTAAATACCTTTACTGCTTTTATTAATGTGGTTGTAGCTGTAGGACAAGTATAAACACTATTATCTCCTGTGCTAGTTAATGTGGATATTACTCTTTTATACGTATTAGCCATTAACTTAAAAACCAGGCAATTGCCTCGTCATCCTCTCTAAGTGTTTCCGGCGTGTATGAACTATTTAATAATTGTATTAACAAATCTAATGATTGTATCATTTGATCTATTTGACCTTTACTATAATCTTCAGGTGCTTGTGGTAATCGCGGTATATTTATTTGTGCCATTATCTCATTCCGTCTGGTTGTATATCTGCACGATATGTACCATATCGCCATTTAGTATTTATTGCTGAACTAGTTATTTTTAATGATGCTTGTCTACCACGTGCACGTGTATCTATTTTTGTTGTTGTAGGAGACACTGTAAACGGGCCATTTGTTGTGGCCGTAGAACTTGGATATAATTTAAAATTTAATTCTACATTTACATCACCTAATTGATCTTTAAAATCAGGTATAAATCTTTTTACAGACATTAGTCTTTCTCCTGCTTCTGGTATGACAAAATCACCTGATGTAATTGATGATGATAGTGCTACACCATCTGCATCGTTACCATTTTCGTGACTATATAAAAAACTTCTACCAGCAGTAAGACCAGTAATTGTACTTATTGTTGAAGTTGTGTCTGCAGTGTCAAATTCTATTGCTTGTGGAAAACCATAAACACCTTTGTCAAACCATGAAGATCTAGCAAGTGTTCCTACATACCAAACATTTTCTAAATAATTATATGTTACAGACCTGTTTATAACGTTAGATCCACTAGAACAATAAAACCATGTTACTTCATTAAACTCTGTATTTAATCCAGCAAATGTATCTTTTTGTGATGCTTCATCTATATCTTTAAATACATAATCTTCTACGCTGCAAGGTATTTTTTGTACAGAACCATCAAATAAGAAAAAAGAATCATTACCCATCCAAAATGATCTGCCATTAGATTCCACAGCTGCGTGTTGTCCTATGCAACCACAAGCAGAACCTAGTTGTTGAAAACCAAATACAAACGGTGCACCAATCAATTGCATTTGATACAATGCAGTATCTGACCACACAAGTACAGCACCACGTGAACGTTTTGCTGTTACAAGTTTTGATCCGTCTGTAAGTCTTTGTGACCCAGCTGTGTTTGTTGCAGTGGGTGTCCATGTTGCAGGGTCTTCTTGATCAGACCAACGAAGAAACATATCATCTCTTGTAGATGCTGTGCCTATTGTTGTTTCTGTTCCAAAACAAATAACGTGTCTATCTGTACCAGAAACTAGTACAAATCTACTAGATGTAGGCGCACCAGAAACTGCTGTTCTATTTGCACGTTGCACAGTTGACGTACTAGCGGAAGTGTCCCAATAATATAAACTGCCATTTAATTGTTGACATAACACATCTTCACCCCAGTTATCCAATGACCATTTACCAGAATCAAGCTGTACAGAGTCAGGCGACGCAAGGCCAGCACGTGTAGTATTCCAAGTTGATAATCCCCATGTGCCTGCACCCCATCCATAACCTTGAATAGAAAAAGCAGGATTAGTATTTATTTGATATTCTGCTGTGCCTGTTCTACCACTAGCACCAGAACCAGAAGCTGCTGCTTTGGCAATAATAACATAATTGTTTGTATCAGTGACTGATTGTATCTCAAACTCACCTTCTAAATTACTAGCTGTAATGCCGTTAGCTGTACCGGATACACTAGATATAGTGACAAAATCACCCTCTATTGCACCGTGTGTAGCATCTGTAACTGTAACCGTTGTAGATCCTGAAGTGGTAGTAAATTCTGTAATAGATGCGCCACTTACACGTATTGGTGTAATGTCATAAAATATTTGGTTTTGATAAACATACAATTTTTTGTTTGTGCCTGTCATTAAATATTGGTCACCATCAAGAGAAAACCAATTTATAATACCACGTGCTGCACCAACAAGTGCTTCTGTAGTTGTTTTTGCCCAACCACCTATTTTTTCTGGTAAACCGTATCTAAAACGAACATTGTCACAATCTATCCAACGACCTTCAGCACCGTATTCGGTGTTTTGTTTGTCTATGCCTGGTGCTACTTGAACTTTTACTAAGGTCATTCAAGCTCCTATATTGCGTTATCGTAAATTCTTATCCAGCGTTCTGTGCCGTTTACCCTTATTCTTATTGCACCAACTTTATTGCCTGCTGTTGCTGTAGAAGAAGATATACTTCTAGTAGCGTCAGCTGCTGATGTGCCTACATAGTTAGTAAATGCATAATCTACATCTAATTGTTCTAGTTCTAAAACTGGTTGCGCACCTGTGGCTGAAGCTTGTCTTACATGTAATTTACCGTTAGGTGATGAAATAC
>CAZQBE010000053.1:0-10738 GCA_964591595.1 uncultured Flavobacteriaceae bacterium | reverse complement strand
GAATGACACTGCTATTTACAATTTAGATGAAGCTACAGATGTGCTCATTGATGACTCTTCAAATACATCAATATCCTATTACCTAAATAATATTGATGCCCAAAATAGTCAAAACGCTATTGGAAATACCTATACTTATACTGCTACAAGTCAAACTATATTTATTAGAGCAGATTTTAATAATACCTCTTGCTCTGCTATTTCGTCTTTTGACTTAATTGTTAACCCAAATCCAATAGCAAACACACCTCAAAATCTTGAAGATTGTGATGATGATTACGACTTTGCCCTTATTTTTGATTTATCACAACAAACTTCTACTGTTTTAGGAAATCAAAATCCATCTCAATTTACGGTGTCTTATTATGAAAATATAACAGATGCTACAAATGGCGAAAATGAAATTGCAGACTTAAATTACAACGCTATTGATGGACAAGAAATCTTTGTAAGAGTAGAAAACAATACAACCACCTGCTTTGATACTACGTCTTTTTTTATAATTGTAAATAGAAAACCTATGGTAGATATTCCTGAGCAAGTCATTTGTTTAGAAAACTTTCCACTAACTGTAATTGCAGGAGAAATTGTTGCTGGAGACACCTATTTATGGTCAACCAATGAAACCACATCAGAAATAGATATCGAACAAGTTGGTGAATATTGGGTAAGAGTAACAACGCCTTTTGGATGCGAAACCACAACCGTATTTAATGTTATCGAGTCTGAACAAGCCACCATTGAAGTGACTGAAACTGTAGATTTCTCCGATCCTAATAACATTACAGTTACCATAAGTGGTATTGGTAACTATATGTATATTTTAGACGATAGCGAGCCTCAAGACTCAAATGTGTTTACCAATGTTTCTTTAGGCTATCATATTTTAACCATTATAGATTTAAATGGTTGTTCAGAAATTACCAAAGACATTGTGATTGTAGATACACCTAAATTCTTCACACCAAATGGTGATGGCTATTTTGATACGTGGCACATTACTGGTGTTGAAACCTTAACTGGAACCACCATAAATATCTTTGACAGATATGGTAAACAAATGACCCACATAACCTCTTCGACTCCTGGTTGGAATGGTACTTATAATGGTCATAACATGCCAGCAAGCGATTATTGGTTTGTTGCCGATGTTAAAAAAGGGAATACCCAATTTCAAGTGAAAGGGCATTTTGCTTTGAAACGATAACTTTTTAATTAACACAAGATTATTACAACGCTTATTGTAGTATTACAACAATTCATTTAGATTTGTAATATGCGTTTCAAAATTGAATCAGAATTTAAACCAACAGGAGATCAACCTGAAGCTATAGAACAGCTTACAAAGGGTATATTCTCTAATGAAAAATACCAAACCTTACTTGGGGTTACTGGTTCTGGTAAAACATTTACAGTTGCTAATGTGGTTCAGGAAATACAACGACCTACATTGGTATTGGCACATAACAAAACCTTGGCAGCACAATTGTATTCTGAGTTTAAACAATTCTTTCCTGATAATGCGGTCGAATATTTTGTATCGTATTACGATTATTACCAACCTGAAGCTTATATTCCTGTTTCTGGAGTGTATATAGAGAAAGATTTATCCATCAACGAAGAAATCGAAAAAATGCGGTTAAGTGCTACCTCATCATTGCTTTCTGGTCGTCGTGACGTATTGGTAGTGGCTTCGGTATCTTGTATTTATGGTATTGGGAATCCTGTAGAGTTTCAAAAAAATGTCATCACCTTAAAACGAGATCAAGTCATTTCAAGAACAAAACTGTTGCATCAACTCGTTCAAAGTTTGTATTCGCGTACTGAAGCCGATTTTAATCATGGTAACTTCAGAATAAAAGGAGATACTGTAGATATTTTTCCAAGTTATGCCGATGATGCCTTTAGAATTCATTTTTTTGGCGATGAAATTGAAGATATTGAAGCCTTTAATATTCAAACTAATAAAGTCATTGAAAAATATGACAGACTTACCATTTACCCTGCAAATATGTTTGTAACATCTCCTGATGTGTTACAAAATGCCATTCACGACATTCAAGAGGATATGGTAAAACAAGTAGATTATTTCAAGGAAATTGGCAAATATCTGGAAGCCAAACGCCTTAAAGAACGTACAGAATTCGATTTGGAAATGATTCGGGAATTGGGTTATTGTTCTGGTATCGAAAATTATTCGCGCTATTTAGATGGCAGAGAACCTGGAACTCGACCATTTTGCTTGTTAGATTATTTTCCAGATGATTATTTAATGGTTGTAGATGAAAGTCATGTTACAATTTCTCAAGTGCATGCGATGTATGGAGGCGATAGAAGTCGTAAAGAGAATTTAGTAGAATATGGATTTCGCTTACCTGCAGCAATGGACAATCGTCCTTTAAAATTTGAAGAGTTTGAAGATATACAGAATCAAGTCATTTATGTAAGTGCCACACCTGCTGATTATGAGCTGCAAAAAACGGATGGTGTTTATGTAGAGCAAGTAATACGACCAACAGGACTTTTAGATCCCGAAATTGAAGTACGACCAAGTTTAAATCAGATTGACGATTTAATTGAAGAAATACAGCAACGTGTAGAAAAAGACGAACGTACTTTAGTAACTACACTAACCAAACGTATGGCTGAAGAACTCACTAAATATTTAGCTAGAATTAACGTCCGTTGTCGCTACATACACAGTGATGTAGATACTTTAGAACGTGTTGAAATTATGCAAGATTTACGCAAAGGATTGTTTGATGTTCTTGTAGGTGTAAATTTATTACGTGAAGGTTTAGATTTGCCTGAAGTGTCTCTAGTAGCTATTTTAGACGCAGACAAAGAGGGTTTTTTACGTTCGGCACGTTCTTTAACACAAACCGTTGGTAGAGCAGCACGACATCTTAATGGCAAAGCTATTATGTATGCCGATAAAATTACCAATAGTATGCAAAAAACCATAGATGAAACCAATTATCGTCGTGAAAAACAAATTGCATATAATACAGCAAACCATATTACGCCAAAAGCTATTATTAAGAGCTTAGATAATGCGCTTACAAAAAATTCGGTAAGCACCTATTATTACGAACTAGAAGCCCAAAAAGCTGCAGAACCCGAAAGTGAATACTTAACAAAACCTCAACTAGAAAAGAAAATTAAAGATAGACGAAAACTCATGGAACAAGCCGCTAAAGAACTAGACTTTATGCTCGCTGCCAAAGTAAGAGATGAAATTAAGGCTTATCAAACCAAACTAAATCAATTAAAAGTATAAGTTTATCTATAAAAATACAGTTTAGTTATATTGTGTTTTAAATATATCAATCAAGAAATCTGGAGGGATAATTTTATATGGAAAACTTTCCATTAAATCCAGTACTTTATTAATAGCTTCATGACCAAGACCCATTCTAAGTCCAAAATTATGAAGTCTGATTAAATCTTTTTCTGCAATATCCTCATCTAAGTGCATTAGTAAAACCAGTCTATGAAACTGGACAATACGCTCACTATGTGATTTTAAATGAATATGGGTTACAGGATTATCTAATAAATAGTCAAAATCTTCACGAGTAATTTCTAATTGCTTAGCGACTCCACGTAAAAAGTTATATTCTATTTCTTTAAGGCTATTATCAATTCGGGCGAATGCTATCATTTCTGAGAGCAAACTTAATTTTTCAACACGATTTATCATGGCCGAGGGTGAATTAATTATTGATTATATAAAATTAGTTATAATTATATTTTAATAATCGTTGATATAATGTAACTTATCGAAAATTTGACGTCATTTCATCGTCTTTTTATCGCTTTAAAGTACAAAAAATACATAATTCATTGTTTTTCAGTAATTTATAATAAATTCGTTGATATACTAAATCAAGTAGTAATTCGTTTATTTCTTTCAATATTTATATAAATACCTTAATGATATAACTATACTTCATTTGCAAAATTTATGAGCAAACTAAAGATTAGTTGTCTAAGCTGCTATTTAGGGGAAAAATAATATTAAAAAACTCCTAAGTAATTCTTAGGAGTTTTTAAGACTAATTCAAAATAGAAAATCTATTCATCGGGTGTAACTCTTACTGGTACAACAAATATTTTGTCTACAGCATTTACTACTGAAGGCAGTTCATTATAGTTTAATCTACTTTTAATGAAACTTTCAATTTGTGTATTTTCAGAATCTACAGACAAAACAACGATTTCGTTGTTTTTGTTTAATGTAAGCGTTACCTGTGCTACAATGTCGTTTTCGACTAAAAAACTTGGGTTTTTTAATAGTTTACCAATTTCATTAGTAATTACAGCTGAATCAGCTTTTAGGTATTCGGTGGTTGTACTTGCAAAAAGTACGCTGTTAAACGTTAATGCAACGACTAACAGTAATGCTTTGATTGTTCTCATAATTGTTCGTTTTAAATTGATTTAAATAAAATGATTGATGTCTTATAGACGGTGTTTAAATAACAATTGTTACACCAACAATGTTTAATTAACTATTGTTTAACTCTAATTAGTAGTTTTTTAACACTGAGAATAAGATTATCATAAAAAAAGAGCAATGTTTTTTACATTGCTCTTAAAATATATTATATAATTTGAATCTTTAATTTAAAACTGCTTGAACTTTATCGGCTGCTTCCTGAAACTCTACAGCACTTTGCACATCTAGTCCAGAATTATCTATAAGTTCTTTAGCAATATCTGCGTTTGTACCTTGCAAACGTACAATAATAGGAATTTTAATAGCGTCTCCCATGTTTTTATAAGCATCTACAACACCTTGTGCTACACGGTCACAACGCACAATACCTCCAAATATGTTAATTAAGATGGCTTTTACATTGGGGTCTTTCAATATAATTCTAAATGCTATTTCAACACGTTCAGCATCTGCTGTTCCTCCAACATCTAAAAAATTTGCAGGCTCTCCTCCTGCTTGTTTAATTAAATCCATAGTTGCCATGGCTAAACCTGCACCATTAACCATACAACCAACATTTCCATCAAGATCAACATAGTTTAATCCTGCTTCCTTAGCTTCAACCTCAATGGAGTTTTCTTCGCGAATATCTCTTAAGTCTATATAATCCTTATGACGATATAAAGCATTATCATCAATAGTTACTTTAGCATCAACTGCCATAATTTTATTATCGCTGGTTTTTAAAACCGGATTTATCTCAAATAACGATGCATCTGATTTATCATAAGCTTTATATAAAGCCATCACAAATTTTACCATCTCCTTAAATGCTAATCCAGAAAGTCCTAAATTAAAAGCTATTCGTCGCGCTTGAAATGGCAATAACCCTGTTGCAGGATCAATTTCTTCTTTAAATATTAAATGCGGTGTTTTTTCAGCAACAGTCTCAATATCCATGCCTCCTTCGGTTGAATACATTATCATATTATGTCCTGTCCCACGATTTAACAATACAGACATATAAAATTCGTCAGTTTCGCTTTCTCCAGGGTAATATACATCTTCCGCCACTAAAACTTGATGCACTTTTTTACCTTCTGCTGAAGTTTGAGGAGTAATCAATTGCATTCCTATTATTTGGCTAGCTATAGTTTCAACCTCTTGCAAATTTTTAGCAAGCTTTACGCCGCCACCTTTTCCACGTCCACCAGCATGAACTTGAGCTTTAATAACATGCCAACTTGTTCCTGTTTCATCAGTAAGTTGTTTTGCAGCAGCAACAGCTTCTTGAGCATTTTGAGCAACAATACCATGTTGTATGCGTACTCCAAAACTGCTTAATATTTCTTTTCCTTGGTATTCGTGTAAATTCATTTTTATGAAATTATTTTTGCTCTGCAAATGTAAACAACCTGAAACATTTAACCAATCTTTTTTGAGCTGTATAATTATTCACTTTGAGTAAAAAGTTTATCTAGCAAATACTACTTCCACTCAAAAAAAGGTTATAGTTTTACCAAAATTTTATTTAACCTAAAAAGTACTAACAATTTTAATAACATTTATGCAAAACGATTAAATTTTAAGATTATGAAAAGTGAAACTTTATTAAACATTGCAAGCGAATTTGGAAGCCCAATTTATGTATACAACGCTCATAAAATTGAAGCGCAATATAAACGTTTAACTGCTGCATTTAGTAAGGTAAAGAAGCTCAAGGTAAATTATGCTGTAAAGGCATTATCTAACATTTCTGTTTTAAAATTTATGAATAGTCTTGGCGCTGGATTAGATACCGTTTCTATTCAAGAAGTTAAGCTCGGTTTACATGCTGGATTTAAAGCCAAAGATATTATTTATACACCTAATGGTGTGTCGCTTGTAGAAATTGAAGAAGTGGCAAAATTAGGCACACAAATAAATATTGATAATTTATCAATATTAGAACAATTTGGAAGTAAACACCCAGAAATTCCAGTATGTATTCGTATCAATCCGCATGTAATGGCTGGTGGCAATACAAATATTTCAGTTGGGCATATTGATTCTAAGTTTGGTATTTCAATTCATCAAATTCCTCATATACTACGTATTGTCAAAAATACAGGCATGCATATTAATGGCATCCATATGCACACGGGGAGTGATATTCTGGATATTGAAGTATTTTTATACGCAAGTGAAATATTATTTGAAACTGCTAAAAATTTTAAAGATTTAGAGTTTATAGATTTTGGTTCTGGCTTTAAAGTCCCTTATAAAGAAGGTGATATTGAAACCAACATTGAAGAGTTTGGAGAAAAATTAACAACACGTTTTAAAACATTTTGTAAAAATTATGGCCGTGAGATTACTTTAGCTTTTGAGCCGGGTAAATTTTTAGTGAGCGAAGCTGGTTTTTTCTTAGCTAAAGTAAATGCCATCAAACAAACAACATCAACTGTTTTTGCGCAAATAGATTCTGGTTTTAACCATTTAATAAGACCAATGCTTTACGGGTCACAACATGAAATTGAAAATATTTCAAACCCAAAAGGCAAACAACGGTTTTACTCGGTCGTAGGATATATTTGTGAAACAGATACATTTGCTAATAACAGAAGAATAACAGAAATGAAAGAAGAAGATGTTTTAGCATTTAACAACGCAGGTGCTTATTGTTTTACTATGTCAAGCAATTATAACTCTCGTTATCGTCCTGCCGAAGTTTTATGGTATAACGAAAAAGCACACCTTATAAGAAAACGAGAAACTTTTAATGATTTATTGACTAATCAAGTTTCAATTGAGTTTAAAAATAATGAAGCTATAGTCAAATAAATATAATCACATATATAAGTATGAAAAGCGTTAGAATTAAATCTAACGCTTTTTTTGGTTTTTAGATTCTGAAAATTAAATATTGAATTCCTATATTTACAAATGATACAATACAACTAACTATCAAAACCAAGCAAATGAGAGCATTAAAAATTGTTGCCCTAATTCTTTTCATATTTTCCAACTCTATTACAGCACAAACAAAAAGTAAAAAAAGTAAAGCTCATATAACTGTTGTAAACGATAAAGATTTTCATAATCTTAAATGGCGAAATATTGGTCCTTTTCGAGGTGGTCGAAGCAACACCTCAACTGGAGTAATAGGACAACCACACACCTATTATATGGGAAGTACAGGTGGAGGAGTTTGGAAAACCACTGATGACGGTATTACTTGGAAAAACATTTCTGATGGTTTCTTTAAAACAGGAACTGTTGGAGCCATTGCAGTTTCAGAAAGTGATACTAATGTTGTTATTGTTGGCATGGGCGAACATGCAGCACGTGGTGTAATGACCTCGATGGGAGATGGTGTTTACAAATCGACTGATGCTGGAAAAACTTGGACACATATTGGTTTAGAAAATTCACGACATATTTCAGATGTGATTATTCATCCTAAAAATCCAGATATCATATTTGTTACTGCTCAAGGAGCACAATATGGCCCTTCAAACGACAGAGGTGTATATCGTTCGCAAGATGGAGGAACATCTTGGGAAAAAGTATTGTTTGTAAATAGTACTACTGGAGCATCTTCACTTTCTATGGATATGAATAATCCTAGAATTTTGTATGCTGCAATGTGGCAACACCAACGCTATCCTTGGACCATGACTTCTGGTGGTGAAAATTCAGGCTTATATAAATCTACAGATAGTGGAACAACATGGAATAAAATGAAAACAGGACTACCAAAAGCCTTCGGAAAGTCTGGGATTTCAGTGTCTCGCGCAAATTCAAACCGTGTATTTGCTGTAATTGAAGCCGAAGGAAAAAAAGGTGGTGTATATCGATCGGATGATGCTGGAAAAAAATGGCGTCAAATTAATTCTAATCGTGTAAATATTGCACGTTCTTGGTATTACATGGAAATTTTTGCCGATCCGCAAAACGAAAATATTGTGTATGTACTCAATGCTCCTGTAATGAAATCTATTGATGGTGGAAAAACCTTTTCAAATGTCCCTGTTCCACATGGCGATAATCATCATTTATGGATTAATCCTAATGACAATACAAACATGATTAACTCAAATGATGGCGGAGCAAACATTTCATTTAATGGTGGAAAAAGCTGGAGCACACAACAAAATCAACCAACTTCACAATTCTATCGTGTGATTACCGATAATTTAGTACCTTATAATGTATATGGTGGACAACAAGACAATTCTGCTATTGCTATAGCAAGTCGCACAAATGATTTTGGTATCGACTGGAAAGATTGGTATTCCGTAGCTGGTTGTGAAAGTGCTTTTTTAGCATTCGATCCAGACAATCCGGAGTTTGTTTTTGGAGGATGTTATCAAGGTATCATTCAAAAATGGGCTGCAAAATCAAAAACTGGAAAACCTATTAAAGAATATCCTGAACTTGGCTTAAGTATAGAGCCCAAAGATTTTAAATATCGTTACAATTGGAATGCACCAATTATTAGCTCGCCACATGATAGAAATACTATTTATCATGCAGGAAATGTGGTATTTAAATCTTCAGATAAAGGAAATAGCTGGACCGTTGTAAGTTCAGATTTAACAAAAAACGAAAAGGACAAACAAGGTCCAGGAGGTGGTCCATATACCAATGAAGCGGCTGGAGGCGAAAACTACAACACATTAATGTCATTAGTTGAATCGCCGCACGAGCAAGGTGTTTTATATGCAGGAAGTGATGACGGCTTAATTCATATAACTAAAAACGGAGGACAAAGTTGGGAGAATATTACACCTAAAAATATTCCTGATGGTATTATAAACAGTATTGAAGTTTCGCCACATGATGATGCCACAGCTTATATTGTAGTTATGCGTTATAAATCGATGGATTTAAAACCATATATTTTTAAAACCAACAATTATGGACAATCATGGACAAAAATTGTTAATGGTTTTAATGATTCTCATACTTTTGTTCGTGTTGTTAGAGAAGATAAAAAGCAAAAAGGATTACTTTATGCAGGTACAGAAACAGGTTTATACATTTCATTTGATGATGGTAAAAAATGGCAACCCTTTCAATTAAACTTACCTGTTGTTGCAATAAACGATTTATATATACAAGATAATGATTTGGTTGCTGCTACTGCTGGTCGAGGATTCTGGATTTTAGATGATTTGGCTGCCATACAAAATATTAAAACTAAAAAGAATTCAGTTCAAATATTTAAACCAAAAGACACCTATCGTATTTTTGGTGGAAGTGCTAATAGATTCATTTCTGGGTTAGGTCAGAATCCAAAGAGTGGTGTAACCTTCGATTATTACTTAGGTGAGGCATCAGACTCTTTAGAATTGAAGCTTGAAATTTTAGAAAATAATACAGTTTTAAGAACAATCACTAATACAAACCCAAAAACATTTAAAACATGGCCTGGTGGCCCAACCAAACCCGCAGTTTTACCTTCAAAAAAAGGATACAATCGTTTCACTTGGGATTTTAATAAAGAAGCATTACCTGCTATAGATAATGTGTTTGTTTATGGAAATTATAATGGCTCAAGTGTTGCTCCAGGAATTTATACACTTCGATTAACTTTAGATAAACAAGTGTCAGAAACCGAAGTCTCCATTTTACCCAATCCAAAAATTGAAGCGTCTGCTTCCGATTTTAAAGAGCAGCAATCAATTTTAGATCAAATAGAAAATACGATTAAAGATATTCATGAATCGGTAAATAGTATGCGTTCTGCAAAATCTCAATTAAAAGGGTATGCTAAACTTCTTAAAGAAAATGTAAATGCTAAATCTCTTGTAGATAAAGGGAAAGTACTCATTGAGCGTATTGATACATGGGAACAAAATTTGATTCAGCCCAAACAAAAAACATTTCAGGATGTTATTAATTTTAATAACAAACTCAATGCGCAACTTATGCATCTAAAAGGATATGTTGATGTTGAAGACCCAAAAGTAACCCAAGGTGCAAAAAAACGTTTACAAGACTTGTTAGCCGATTGGAAAGTATATCAAGACGAAAGAGATACCATTATTAATTCTGAAATGAATTCCTATAATGCACTTTATAAAGAGTTGAAATTACCAGCAATAATAATTAAAGATTAACATGTTTTATAAAAATGGGAGAATTAATTACTATCTTAATTGTTGAAGACGAAATGCTCATAGGTGCTAACATTTCATTACAATTAACACAACTTGGCTATAAAGTAAATGCTATTGTTCCTAGAGGTAAAGAAGCTCTTGAAAAGATAAGGAATGAACAGCCAGATATTGCATTATTAGATATTAATTT
>CAZQBE010000052.1:0-10758 GCA_964591595.1 uncultured Flavobacteriaceae bacterium | reverse complement strand
CAAGGTTCTGTGCAAATAAACCGTAAATATGGTGGTACTGGTCTTGGTCTTTCTATTGTAAAAGGATTAATTAAAATTTTAAAAGGTAAAATTTATCTAAAAAGTGAATTAGGAGAAGGCACTAGCTTTTTTGTTGAATTTCCTTTAGAAGAAGCCAAAGAAATAACAGCTGTTAAAAAGAAAGATTATGCAAAAGATTTAAATAATTTAGACCTAACAAATGTGAAAATACTTGTAGTAGAAGACAACAAGATTAACCAAATGATTACTAAGAAAATCTTAAACAAGATGAACTTAAATTGTGATGTGGTTGACAATGGTGAAGATGCCGTTGAAAAAGTAAAGGAAGTTGAGTACGACATTGTTCTTATGGATATCCATATGCCTGGAATTAGTGGTTTGGAAGCAACCAAAATAATTAGAGGCTTTGATAAAGAACTTACAATTTTTGCACTTACTGCTGTTACTTTAGAAGATAAAATGCCAGAATTTGAAGAGGCTGGTTTTGACGACATCATTTCCAAACCTTTTAAGCAAGAAGACTTTGAAAAGAAATTATACGATGCTTTAGTTACTAATAAAAAATCAGCTTCAGCTTAGTAGCTAGTTACAAAATGGCTAACTAACTTATTAAATTTTTCTTTTTCTAAAATTTCTGCTTCAATTGGCAAGTAATGCAATATGCTAGAATTTACACCACTCCTTAATCTAGTAAAATCTTTTTCGGTGGTTAAAACTAAATTTCTATTATTAAATTCTTCTATCTCAGTTGCAGTAAACTCATGATGATCTTTAAAATTTAAATGTTTAAAAACAAAGCCTTGATCATTCAAATAATTTAATAAAGGTGTTGCATTAGCAATTCCTGTCACTAATGTAAATTGTTCTTTTTTTAAGGCCTCTACTGGTTTACTATCTTCAATAGAATAAATAGTATTAGAGTAATTAATTGTACTAAAAAAAATCTCCTGTTTACTATGTGGTTTTAATAATGTAATAATTCTATTTTTCTCATCACTACTTATTGTGTTAGGACATTTGGTAACTATAATAACATTTGCTCGTTTTGCTCCAGACTTAGGCTCTCGTAAATCGCCTGTTGGTAGCGAAAAATCGTTAATATACAACCTATCATAAGTGGTAAGAAGAATGTTGAATCCTGCTTTAACTTTTCTATGTTGAAAAGCATCATCCAATAATATTATATCAGGTGGGTGCTCCATTTTTTGCAATCCGGTAATTCCATTTTGCCTATCAGAATCTACACTTACAACAATGTCTGTAAATTTTTGATAAAATTGATAAGGTTCATCTCCAATAGTCAATGCCGATGAGTTTTTATTAGCAATTTGAAACCCTTTGGTATTACGTTTATAACCTCTACTTAACGTAGCAACTTTATAGTTCTTTTTAAGCAGTTTTACTAAATATTCAATCATTGGTGTTTTCCCAGTACCACCAACACTTAAATTACCAACACAAATTATAGGGAAATTATATGACTTTGATTTAAAGATATGTTTATCAAAACACAAATTTCGTAACCAAGTAACACTTTGATATATTGGCACAATAGGAAATAATATTTTTCGCATCAAATTCATAGCAACTAAAGTAATTATTTATCTTTGAACTTAAACATAAAATTTATGATTGTCCAAGACGTAATAAATTACCTTGAAGAATTGTCTCCACTAGCCTATGCTGAGGATTTTGACAATGTCGGACTTTTGGTAGGCAATAAAAATAATAACGTAAGTGGCGTTCTTGTAACTTTAGATACTTTGGAAACTGTTGTTGATGAAGCTATTGATAATAATTGTAATCTTATTGTTAGTTTTCATCCTATAATTTTTAAAGGTTTAAAAACACTTACAGGAAAAACCTATGTTGAACGTGTTGTAATGAAAGCGATTAAACACGATATTTCAATTTTCGCTATACATACAGCCTTAGACAACGCTTTACAAGGTGTTAACAATCAAATTTGCGAACAACTTGGTCTTAGTAATAGAAAAATATTGATTCCCCAAAGTGGAAGCATAAAAAAACTAACAACATATATTCCAAAAAAAGACGCAGAAACTATTAGAGAAGCTTTATTTAATGTTGGCGCAGGAGCTATTGGAAATTACAATCATTGCAGTTTTAATGTAGAAGGTATTGGAACTTTTAATGGCAATGAAAACTCTAACCCAACAATTGGAGAAAAAGGCATCACACAGCATGAAGAAGAAATAAAACTAACGCTTACTTTTGCAAAACATCTAGAACCAAAAATATTACAAGCACTTTTCAAATCACACCCTTATGAAGAAGTAGCTTATGAAGTGACTACACTTGAAAATAAAAATCAGCATATTGGTATGGGAATGATTGGAGAATTCGAAAACCCAATGGATGAAACACCTTTTTTAAATCATTTAAAACTTAAAATGACTAGTAAGTGTGTTAGACACTCTTCTTTATTGGGAAAACCAATTAAAAAAGTGGCAGTTTTAGGAGGGTCAGGTAGTTTTGCTATTGCTGCAGCAAAAGTTGCAGGAGCTGATTGTTTTGTCTCCGCAGACCTTAAATACCATGATTTTTTTGCAGCTGAAAACAGTATTTTATTAGCTGATATTGGACATTATGAAAGTGAACAGTACACAAAAAATCTTTTAGTTGCATTTCTTACAGAAAAAATGCCTAATTTTGCAATCATTTTATCAAAAACAAATACCAATCCTGTAAAGTATTTATAAGCATGACTAAAAAGAAAGAAGTTACTATAGAAGAAAAACTAAGAGCATTGTATAACTTACAATTAATTGATTCTCGTGTAGACGAAATTAGAAATGTAAGAGGAGAACTTCCTTTAGAAGTGCGTGATTTAGAAGACGAAGTTGAAGGTTTAAACACAAGACTTCAAAAATTAAATGAAAGTCTTTTTAATATTGACGAACAAATTAAAAGTAAAAAGAATTTAATTGAAGAAGCTAAGGCCTTAATTAAAAAATATAGTGAGCAACAAAAAAACGTTAGAAATAATCGAGAATTTAACTCGCTTACCAAAGAAGTAGAATTTCAAGATTTAGAAATTCAATTGGCTGAAAAGCACATTAAAGAATTCTATGTTCAAATAGAGCAGAAAAACGAAGTTATAGATACGACTAAAGCACGTTTAAAAGAAAGAGAAACGCATTTAAAACACAAAAAAGGAGAGTTAAATGCCATACTTGCTGAAACTGAAAAAGAAGAAGAAGCACTTTTAAAGAAATCCAATCAATATAAAGATTCTATTGAAGAGCGTTTAGTTTTTGCTTATGCTAGAATTCGTAAAAATGTAAAAAATGGACTTGCTGTTGTCCCAATTGAAAGAGGAGCTGCAGGTGGTTCTTTCTTTACAATACCGCCTCAAGTTCAAGCTGAAATTGCAGCTCGTAAAAAAATTATTACAGACGAACATAGTGGGCGAATTTTAGTTGACGAAGCGTTAGCTAGTGAGCAAAAAGAGAAAATGGAAAAATTATTTTCTAAACTTTAATTTTTAGAAAACTATATAAAAAAGTCTTTACAAATTGTAAAGGCTTTTTTTATTTCAAAACTTTAAGCAATATTATTAAGTTATTATAATTTTATACGACTTAACGCTTAAACATAGTAATGAAAATAAAAACATTAGTACTAGTTCTAACTCTCATATTTACATTTAGTTGCCAAAATAATGCACAAGTAAAAACTAATAATCAATCTAAAAAAAGTAGCATTGAACAAGGGCTTATGAATGCTACACCTATTGAAGTACCACTTCAAAATGGCAAAGCTAGAGCCTACTTTGCAAGTGGTTGCTTTTGGTGTGTAGAAGCAATCTACGAAAGTGTTATTGGTGTTGAAGAAGTCATTAACGGGTATTCAGGCGGTCATACTTTAAACCCTACATACCGAGATAGTAATACAGGACAAACTGGTCATGCAGAAACTGTAGAAGTTATTTACGACCCTGAAATTGTTAGTTTTGAAACCTTAGTAGATATTTATTTTGGATCGCAAAATCCCACACAAGTAAATGGACAAGGACCTGATTCTGGGTCACAATATCGCTCTATAATTTTCTTTCAAAATGAAGCTCAAAAGCAAATTATTATAAAGAAAAAAGAAGCACTTTCTAAAAAAATTAATAAAAGAGTAGCTGCTCAAATTATGCCGTTCTTAAAATTTTGGAGAGGTGAAGATTATCATCAAAATTATGAAAGACTACATCCTGAAAGCGTTTATATACAACGTATTTCAATTCCTAGATTAAATAGATTTAAAAAGAAGTTTCCTCTTTTATTAAAAGAAAATCATTAAGGTTTTAACATCAGTTCGAGTGATTTTAACTTATTGAAATTTTATCGAAAACTAGATTTTAGTAGCCTTAACTTCAAAAATTAAAGGATATAACTTATCTTTTGTTGTAAACATTCCTGATTTGGTCTTAATCAAATCTGGCAATACATTATATGGGCTTTCATCATGTTCATTCAAATATTCAATATGTAATCCTGCCTCGGTTAAAGCAGATACAACCTCTCCTAAACCATGATTCCAACCATATTCTTTACTTATCATTTTTGAAGAATCATCAGCATAAGCACCTTCATATTCTTCATAAATAACCTCTTTTTGATGATATCCATATTTCATTATAGATTTTCCATCTAAATAATCAAACATCCAAACTATTGGATGAAATTCAACCATATAAAAAACACCTCCTTTTTTTAATCGATCAGCAATTAATTGTCCCCAAGGTTTTAAATCTGGTAACCAGCCAATTACGCCATAACTAGTAAAAACAATATCAAAAGTATTTTTTATAAATTCAGAAGTATTCAAAACATTACAACAAACAAAAGTAGCATCTAGCTTTAGGTCGTCATTTAATCGCTTTGCCAATGCAATACCTTCATCACTAATATCCGCGCCAACACATTTGGCACCCAACCTACTCCAACTCAAGGTGTCTTGTCCAAAATGACATTGCAAATGTAATAACGATTTTCCTTCTACATTTTTTAAAGCATGTAACTCATAAGGCATTAACGAAGATTTTTCTTTTTTAAAAGCTTTTAAATCATACATTTTACTTTTTAAGTGCACTTTTACCTTCTCATTCCAAGTAGCTTTATTAATTTGAAAATATTTTTCGTTATTACCCATCGTGTTAAATTATAGGTTCTAATATAAAACTTCTATCTCAATGTTTCATATATTTGGTAAAAATCAAACTCATGAAGCGTTTTACTTATATCATTTTTTTGGCTATAACTATTTTATCCTGTAAAGATGAAAAGAAAGTTGTTATAGAACAAAAACCATTAACAATAGCACAAAAAATAGCCAATGCTCATGGTATTCAAAACTGGGATAAAGTTTCTAAAATAAAATTTACATTTAATGTAGATAGAGATAGTAGCCATTTTGAACGTTCTTGGATATGGAAACCAAAAACAAATGAAGTTGTAATGATTACCAAAGGTGACACTATTTCTTATAACCGCTCTCAACTTGACAGCACAACTACTAAAGCAGACAGAGCATTTATAAACGACAAATATTGGTTACTTGCACCGTTTAACTTGGTTTGGGATAAAGGCAATACCATATCAGAGCCCGTGAAAGTTGAAGCTCCAATAAACAAAACACAACTTAATAAAACAACACTTACTTATTCCAATGAAGGTGGCTACACTCCAGGTGACGCCTATGATTTTTATTATGACGATAATTTTTTAGTTCAAGAATGGATTTATAGACGTCAAAATTCTGAAGAGCCTTCATTAATAACCTCATGGGAAAACTATCAAGATTTTAATGGTCTAAAACTAGCAACCGAACATAAAAAATTGGAAGGTCATTGGAATCTGAATTTTACTAATATAAAGGTTTTTACTGTAGAATAAGTTCGTAAAAAATCAAGTCAATTTTACATATAAAATTCATATTTTTGGGTGAAACCAAAATAAATTCAACTTGTCCACATATCAATTAGGTATAGATTACGCTAAACAACAAGATCAGCAAGATCCCTTAGCACATTATAGAACACAATTTCTTATTCCAAAAGACAACAATGGGAATGACTGGTTGTACTTTACAGGAAATTCCTTAGGATTGCAACCTAAAATCACGCAACAATATATTCAACAGGAACTAAATGATTGGGCTAGTTTTGGTGTAGAAGGTCATTTCGAGGCCAAAAACCCTTGGATGCCTTACCATGAATTCTTAACTGAGTCTATGGCGAAAATTGTTGGCGCTAAACCTATTGAAGTAGTTATTAGCAATACTTTAACTACCAATTTACATTTGTTAATGGTATCATTTTATCAACCCACAAAAACCAAATATAAAATAGTTGTCGAAAGTGATGCCTTTCCATCAGACAGATACGCAGTGCAAACACAACTAGAATTTCATGGTTTTGATGCTAACGATGGTTTAATTGAATGGAAACCACGAAAAGGCGAAGAACTTTTGCATATTGAAGATTTAGAAGCAATTTTGGATGAACAAGGCGATCAAATTGCATTGTTACTTATAGGCGGTGTAAACTATTATACAGGACAATATTTTGATATCAAAAAAATAGCCGAATTAGGTCATGCTAAAACCTGTTTGGTTGGTATAGATTTAGCACATGGCGCAGGAAACATCCAACCAGAACTTCATGATTCTGGAGTAGATTTTGCAGCTTGGTGCACTTATAAATACTTAAATTCTGGACCAGGAAGTTTAGCCGGATTATTTGTACATGAAAAGCATGCTTACAATAAAAGCTTAAAACGCTTTGCGGGTTGGTGGAGTCATAATAAATCCACACGATTTAATATGAGACAACCATTAGATGTCATTCCAGGTGCAGAAGGCTGGCAACTCAGTAATCCGCCTATCCTATCCATGGCTGCTATTAAAGCATCTCTAGATATGTTTAACGAGGTTGGGATGGGTGCTTTACGAGAAAAATCTATGAAACTTACTGGATATTTTGAGTTTTTAATACATAAACTCAATAATACTAAAATAAAAATTATTACACCAACAAATTCATCAGAACGCGGTTGCCAACTTTCAATTCAAGTTAAAAATGCAGATAAAAGTTTGCATAAAAAATTAACTGATGCACATATTATAACCGATTGGAGAGAACCTGATGTTATTCGTTGTGCTCCGGTTCCATTATATAACACGTTTGAAGATGTCTATAAAATGGTTGAAAAATTGAAAGAGATATTAAATTGAAATGAATAAAAAAGAAAATATACTTATCGTTGGCGCAGGACTTTGTGGTTCACTCCTTGCCTTACGTTTAGGGCAACGCGGTTATAATGTTACTGTTTACGAAAAACGTCCTGACCTCCGAAAAGTTGACATAAGCGCGGGAAAATCCATCAACCTTGCATTTTCCAATCGTGGTATAAAGGCCATGAAAATGGTAGGCATCCAAAATAAAGTTAAACCACTGTGCATTCCTATGAATGGCCGTATGCTACACGATAAAAAAGGCAACACTAAATTATCAAACTATAGCGGTCGAAATCATGAATACATCAACTCTATTTCAAGGGGTGGTTTAAACGCATTACTTCTTGATGAAGCTGAGACCTTGGATAATGTTTCCCTATTTTTCAATAAAAAATGTAAACATGTAGATTTTGAAAAAACGGTAGCAGATTTTTACGATTATGAAACTAAAACAGAATTTACAGAAAATGCCGATGTTATTATAGGAACGGATGGTGCAGGCTCTATATTACGCCAAAGCTATTATTTAGGAAAGAAATTCTTATTCAGCTTTTCGCAAAATTACCTGACCCATGGGTATAAAGAATTAAGCATTTCGCCTACTCAAACAGGCGGTTTTAAAACCTATAAAAACGCTTTACACATTTGGCCTCGTGGCGATTTTATGCTCATTGCATTGCCAAACCTAAATGGTAGTTTTACAGTCACACTTTTCTTGAATCATGAAGAAGGTGAGTACAATTTCAACAACCTTACGACTCCAGAAATAGTTACTGAGTTCTTTAAAAAAGAATTTCCTGATGCTTTAGAACTCATGCCAAATTTAATTGATGATTTTTTTAGCAATCCAACCTCAGCTTTAGGAACCGTAAAATGTTCGCCTTGGCACTACAAAGGAAATACACTATTAATGGGAGATGCTGCTCATGCAGTTGTGCCTTTTTATGGACAAGGGATGAATGCCTCGTTTGAAGATGTAGTTGTGTTAGACAAAGTTCTAGATCAAAATCTAGACACTTGGGAAGCTGTATTTAAAACCTATGAAAAAACACGTAAAAAAGACACCGATGCTATTGCAGATTTAGCAATCGACAATTTTTATGAAATGAGAGACCATGTATCTAATCCTATATTCCAAGAAAAGCGTAAATTGGAAATGGATTTAGAGCATCATTTTCCAGAAGATTATTCGTCAAAATATTCGTTGGTGACTTTTAATGAAAATATAGGTTATAACGAAGCCATGACTAGAGGTCGTGCCCAAGATAAAGCCATTTTAAATATGATTGCTGATGATGAAATTGATTTAAATGGTAATTTAAAAAAGATTTTATCTCGTGTTATTACAGAAACTGAAGATATCCTTGATGAGGATAAAGTAGCTAAAACTATGAAGCATTAATTAAACGTCATTACGAGAGATGTCAATTCGAGAGTAGTCGAGAATAAATGACGAAGTAATCTTTTAAATTGAATTTCAAATCAAAAGATTGCCACAGCAAATTAAAAATTTGCTTCACAATGACGAAAACAAATAAACATGAATAACGACAAAGTAACACCAAGAGGCGCTTATCCACACACAAAACGTGTTGGCGATTTTATATTTGTTTCAGGAACTAGTTCACGACTTGCAGACAATACTATTGCTGGAGTAGAAATAATTGACGAAATGGGAACAAAACGACTAGATGCATATGAGCAAACTAAAGTTGTTTTACAAAATATAAATACTAATTTACAAAAGCATGGAGCAAGTTTAAAAGATGTAGTTGATGTCTCTTCGTTTTTAGTAAATATGAATGATTTTGCAGATTATAATAAAGCATATGCAGAATTTTTTAATGCAGAAACAGGACCAGCAAGAACAACTGTTGCCGTACACCAATTACCACATCCAGATTTAGTTGTAGAGATTAAAGTGATGGCTTATAAACCATTATAATGATTAAATTCTTTAGACTTATACACAAATCACTCCTTATGGAAAATAAAACAGGTAAATACATTAAATTTACTAAATGAATATCCAAAATTACATAAACGGTCAATTTGTAAATCCAATTAATAATGATTGGATAGATAACTATTGCCCAGCAAATGGAGAAGTATATAGTCAAATACCAAATTCAACTAAAGAAGATATTGATAAAGCATATAATTCTGCCAGATCTGCCTTTAGGCAGTGGTCACAAACAACTTTAGAAGAACGCAGTCGCATTCTCATTAAAATTTCAGAATTAATTGAAGCCAACTTACAACGTTTCGCAGAAGCAGAAAGTAAAGATAATGGCAAACCAATTAGTTTAGCAAAAGCAGTTGACATACCACGAGCAGCAAGTAACTTTCGCTTTTTCGGCAATGCCATTACGCAATTTGCAAGTGAAAGCCATGAAAGTGTTGGTCAAGATGTAATAAATTACACTTTAAGACAACCTATTGGAGTTGTTGGCTGCATTTCACCTTGGAACCTTCCGCTCTATTTGTTTACTTGGAAAATCGCACCAGCAATTGCAGCAGGAAACTGCGTGGTTGCCAAACCAAGCGAAGTCACACCAATGACAGCATTTATATTAGGCGATATTTGCAATGAAGCAGGGTTACCTAAAGGCGTTTTAAATATTGTTCATGGATTAGGCACAACAACTGGACAAGCCATTGTTGAACATCCAGATATTAAAGCTATATCCTTTACAGGTGGCACAGCAACAGGAGCGCATATTGCCAAAGTAGCAGCGCCAATGTTTAAAAAATTATCTTTAGAACTCGGTGGTAAAAATCCAAATATCATTTTTGCTGATTGTGAATATGATGATATGCTGGAAACAACCGTTCGCTCTTCGTTTGCCAACCAGGGACAAATTTGTTTGTGTGGCAGTCGCATTTTTATAGAGGCTTCAATTTATGAGCAGTTTAAAAAAGATTTTGTTACAAAAGTAAAAGCATTAAAGGTTGGCCATCCTTCAAAAGACAATACAAATATTGGAGCTTTAGTTTCCAAACCACATTTAAAAAAAGTGATGGAATATATTGATATTGCAAAGAGTGAAAACGGAAAAATTCTGTGTGGTGGAAATAAAGTTGAAGTAAAAGGTTACGAAAATGGTTATTATTTAGAACCAACAGTTATAGAAGTACAAAATGACGAATGTCGAGTCAATCAAGAAGAAATATTTGGTCCAGTGGTCACTATTATGCCATTCAAAACTGAAGATGAAGTACTTAAAATGGCAAACAAAGTAAAATATGGTTTATCAGCAACATTGTGGACAAACAGCCTGAAACGAACCATGCGAATGAGCAATCAATTACAAGCTGGAATTATTTGGGTAAACACGTGGATGATGCGTGATTTACGCACGCCTTTTGGAGGTGTAAAGGCCTCAGGAGTTGGTCGTGAAGGAGGTTTTGAAGCCTTGCGCTTTTTTACTGAAGCAAAAAATGTGTGTATAAAATATTAAGAATTCCTTCGATTGCAGGAATCTCATA
>CAZQBE010000051.1:0-10810 GCA_964591595.1 uncultured Flavobacteriaceae bacterium | reverse complement strand
CCTGATTGTCAGTCATATCAAAAGTAATCTCCTCACTTAAAGTTCTATTCGCAAAAATATCAGGAGAAGCTAATTTTGTATCGCCTTTAATAGCATCAAAAGCTACAAAGAAATCTTCTAAATAGGTATTTTGACTATTCTTTTGAATCTCTTCGGCATCGTCTAGCGCTTTTCTAAAAACAGGGTCCTTGCTATTGTTTGCTAGTCCCTTTAATATATCTTTTACAGATATTTGAAGAATCACATTAATACCTCCTTTAAGGTCAAGCCCAAGGTTCATAGCCTTATCTTTTACCTCATTATAAGTATAATCTGCTACACCAATATCAAATACTTTTTCATTAGAAATAGAATCTAAGTATTTTGCTTCTTCTAGCTTTCTCTTTGAATCATACTCACTATCAGTCGCTGGAATTTTATTTATTGCAAACTCCTTTGCATTTGCATCAATCTGATTTGCTTTAAATGTAAATGATAATTGATATATACTTACCAATCCAAATAACAGTGCAAACAACTTTACTAATCCTTTATTTTGCATTATGTAATAATTTAATCTATTCTATTTTAAAAACGAGCAAATATATGATTTACGTTAAGATTTGACAATAGAATTGGGATATTTATATAAAAAGTAAATACTTTTTTACACGATTACCGATAGAAAGAACATATGTTCGGTAAAATAAAATATTTTATAAAGGGCGAACCAAATAATTATCATTTTAATTATTTTTACACCTGCAAAGCTTTAGTGCATACTAAAAGCTTTATAGCTAATGGTTATTATATGTAATTTAACTACATTAGACCACTAAAATTTAAACCCGACAAAGAATGGCGTATTTATCTGATATCGAAATCGCTCAGGCAAATGATATTGTACACATAAAAAATATTGCAATAAAATTAAACATTACTGAAGATAATTTAGAAATGTATGGTAAATACAAAGCTAAACTACCTTTAGATTTGATTGATGAACAAAAGATAAAACAGAACAACTTAATACTCGTTACGGCTTTAACACCAACGCCTGCAGGTGAAGGAAAAACTACAGTTTCTATTGGATTAACTGAAGGCTTGAATAAAATAAATAAACAGGCAACTGTAGTATTACGCGAACCGTCTTTGGGACCTGTTTTTGGAATTAAAGGTGGAGCCGCTGGTGGTGGTTATTCACAAGTAGTACCAATGGAAGATATCAATTTGCATTTTACAGGAGATTTCAATGCCATAGAAAAGGCCAACAATTTATTATCGGCTTTGATTGATAATAACCTTCAGAGTAAAACTCAGAATCTGAATATTGACCCTCGCACTATTTTATGGAAGCGTGTTATTGACATGAATGATAGAGCATTGCGTCAAATAACTATTGGTTTGGGTGGTACTGCAAACGGAATTCCTAGAGAAGATGGTTTTAATATTACACCTGCTTCTGAAGTAATGGCTATTTTATGTATGGCTAAAGATTTTGAAGACTTAAAACAACGTCTCGGAGATATTTTTATAGGATTTACTTTTGATAAAGCTCCCATTTTTGCAAGAGATTTAAAAGTAGAAAATGCCATGGCAATTTTATTAAAAGATGCCATTAAGCCTAATCTAGTGCAAACACTCGAAGAGAATCCAGCCATTATACATGGTGGTCCTTTTGCAAATATTGCCCAAGGCACTAATACTATTATTGCGACTAAAATGGGGCTTTCTTTATCTAATTATGTTGTAACCGAAGCTGGTTTCGGTGCCGATTTGGGTGCAGAAAAATTCTTAAATATTAAATCGACTTATGCAGGATTAAATCCTAAGGCGGTAGTACTTGTCGTAACTATTAGAGCACTACGTCATCACGGAGGTGTTCAAAAAGAAGATTACAATACACCAAATTTAGTAGCAGTAAAAGCTGGTTTTGAAAACCTAGAAAAGCACATTGAAAACATAAGAAAGTTTAATATTGAACCTGTAGTTGCTGTAAATGCTTTTATTTCGGACTCTGACGAAGAAATTAATTTTGTAAAAGCCGCTTGCGAAAATTTAGGCGTGCAAGCATTACTCTCTGACGGCTGGGCTAAAGGCGGTGAAGGCACCAAAGCGCTAGCTGAAGCTGTTGTGAATGTAGTAGAACATAAGGCTACTCAGTTTAAACCACTATACGATTGGAAAAGTCCTGTAAAGGAAAAAATTGAAACCATTGCCAGAGAAATTTATGGTGCCGATGGTGTAGTTTATGATAAAAAAGCGGAATTAAATTTACGACGTATTGATCGTTTAGGTTTTAATGATTTTGCAATTTGTATGGCAAAAACACAAAAATCGATTTCAGATGATGATAAATTAATTGGAAGACCAACTGGGTTTAAGGTTACTGTTAGAGAGATTGAGATTGCTGCTGGAGCACAATTTATCATTCCTATTTTGGGGAAAATGATGCGTATGCCTGGGTTACCTGTTATTCCTGCTTCCGAAGGTATGTCTATAGATAATAACGGTGTTATTTCTGGATTATCATAATTACCTAACAATATATTAAAGCATAAAAAAACCAGCCCTATGGCTGGTTTTTTTATTTATTATAAGGGTATTATAATTCTAATAAACCATTTGTTTTTTTAACTCCTTCAGCACTTTCTTGCATATGGGCTTTTTCAGCACTGCTTAATTCTATTTCTACGATACTTTCAATACCGTTTTTACCTAAAATAACTGGCACTCCTATACATAAATCATTCAAGCCATATTCTCCATCTAACAATGTAGAACACGGAAACATTTTCTTTTGGTCGCAAGCAATAGCTTGTACCAATCCGCTAACAGCTGCTCCAGGCGCATACCAAGCGGAAGTGCCTAATAATTTAGTAAGTGTTGCGCCTCCTACTTTAGTATCTTCTTTAACTTGATTTAAACGCTTTTCTGATAAAAATTCAGACACTTTTAAACTATTTCTAGTAGCATGAGATGTTAATGGCACCATACCCTTATCACTATGCCCGCCAATTACCATTCCATCTACATCACTAATTGGAGCTTCTAAAGCTTCAGCCAATCTATATTTAAAACGTGCAGAATCTAAAGCACCTCCCATTCCAATAATTCTGTTCTTTGGTAAGCCTGTAGTTTTGTGTACCAAGTACGTCATAGTATCCATAGGGTTACTTACTACAATAATAATTGCATTTGGAGAATGCTCTAATAGGCTTGAAGACACAGTTTTTACAATACCTGCATTAATTCCAATTAGCTCCTCACGAGTCATTCCTGGTTTACGTGGAATACCAGATGTGATAACACAAATATTACTATTTTCCGTTTTAGAATAATCACTTGTTGTTCCTGTAATTTTGGTGTCAAAACCATTGAGTGAAGCTGTTTGCATTAAATCCATTGCTTTCCCTTCGGCATAGCCTTCTTTAATGTCTAATATAACAACCTCTGAAGCAAAATTTTTAATAGCTATATATTCTGCACAACTTGCACCTACAGCTCCTGCTCCTACTACTGTTACTTTCATTTTATATATATTTATGTTGTGTGGATTTTAAGACTACAAAATTAAGTATAATTATGGTCTAAATAAAGAAAGCGTAAGATTAAATCTTACGCTTTTCCTTCTTTATATTTCTTTTGGTTTTTATCTAAAACTAAAAGCAATTCCAGCCGAAGCCGTATTGTATTCTTGTATTGTGTAATCGGCAAATATTTTAAAAAAGGCAAGGTTTAAACGCGCACCTAGTGTTGCTCTTGTTCCATTTGCGTCAAAAGATAAATTAATGGGATCTGTAAATGTTTCGCTTACCGTTTGAATTACGTTTCCATTGCCATCTTGTAAATCATAGGTGACATTATAATCTCCTTTCATCTTCATTGTAGAACTTCCATTATTATAGCCCAAACTTCCATAAAAAGTAATAATCTTAAAATCTAATGAGGCAAGTACTTGTACTGTCCATGTATTCAATTTAAACTCTGCAACTCCATTAGTAACAGTTACTTCATTAAGACCACTAATACTATCTACGTTATAATTAACATCCATCTTAGTATAAGCCGCCAAAATAGAAACACTTAATGGTAGATTATCTAAAGGACCAAGATATTGCATCAAATCGTGTTGCAAACCAATTCCAAAAAGGCTTGCATCTAAATTATTATCAAAGTTTAATTTAGGTACAATTCTCAATTTAACATCTGTTTTAAAAGGCAAACCCACGCCTAGCTGAACCATTGGTGAAGGAACCGCATTTATAGGTAAATCATTTGCAATACCACCAGGCATTTCAAAGCTTGCTACTTTGAATGTTCCATCACCAACTGGTACGGAAACATCTACAATAGCTCCGTTACTATTTTCGCTCATAACGGTAGGCAGTAAAGTTTCTCCATTAGGAAGCGATAGAAATGAATAATCACTTGGAACAAATGCAAATAATAAATCTTTACTAGGAACAAAAGAAGCGTTTGCTGTAATAGTAATATCAAACCCTAACTTCTTATGTGTTTTGGCAGTTGTAAACCAACCTCCATTCATGCTATACATTAGACCCTTTATTCCAGGTCTGATATAATTCTCTGTAAGTAGGCTCGCATCTTCTGCAGCCGTTAATATACTTCCTAAATCTTGTGCTTGAGTAATCTGTGAAGTAGTACACAGCAATAGTAATACTATAATCTTTTTCATCTGTTTGTAAATTTGGGTATTACAAAAATAGAAAAAGATTTCAAAAAACAACCATTAATCGATAAATATTTACATTTAATCGGTAATATGTGTTAATTTTGACAAAAAAAGAGCCCAATTATTACAATAAAAAGGCTCTCGTTTATTTTTTTTATCCCTACTTACGCATCTATATTCGCATAAATAGCGTTTTTCTCAATAAACTCTCTACGCGGTGGTACATCGTCTCCCATTAACATAGAGAAAATACGATCGGCTTCACTTCCATTTTCAATCACAACCTGACGCAACGTTCTAAAATCTGGATTCATAGTAGTATCCCAAAGTTGAGAGGCATTCATTTCTCCAAGACCTTTATAACGTTGTATTTTAGAACCATCTCCAAAATTAGAAACAATCTCATCACGCTCTTTATCACTCCAAGCATATTGTTTCTTAGCTCCTCTTTTAACCAAATACAAAGGTGGAGTTGCAATATAAATATGCCCATTTTCAATGAGTTCTTTCATATATCTAAAGAAGAATGTTAGAATTAATGTAGCAATATGACTCCCATCAATATCGGCATCACACATAATAACTACTTTGTGGTAACGTAATTTTGACAAGTTCAGGGCTTTACTATCTTCTTCGGTACCAATGGTAACTCCAAGTGCTGTAAAGATATTTTTGATTTCTTCATTTTCAAACACTTTATGTTGCATTGCTTTTTCAACATTAAGAATCTTTCCTCTTAAAGGTAAAATGGCTTGAAACAATCTATCTCGCCCTTGCTTTGCTGATCCACCAGCAGAATCTCCCTCAACAAGAAATACTTCACATTTTGCAGGATCTTGTTCAGAGCAGTCGCTTAATTTCCCTGGTAAACCACCAATACTCATTACGGTTTTACGTTGCACCATTTCACGTGCTTTTTGAGCTGCATGTCGTGCTTGAGCTGCCAGAATTACTTTTTGAACTATAGTTTTGGCATCATCTGGATGCTCTTCAAGATAATCGGTTAACATTTCGGATACTGCCTGACTTACAGATGCAGATACTTCTCTGTTTCCTAATTTCGTTTTGGTTTGCCCTTCAAATTGAGGTTCTGCTACTTTTACCGAAATTATTGCCGTTAGTCCTTCTCGAAAATCATCTCCAGCAATATCAAACTTTAGCTTATCTAACATGCCAGAATTATCAGCAAACTTTTTTAAGGTGTGAGTTAATCCACGTCTAAACCCTGAAAGGTGCGTTCCTCCTTCATGTGTATTGATATTATTTACATAAGAATGCAAGTTTTCGGCATATGACGTGTTATAAATCATTGCAACTTCAACAGGAACTCCATTTTTTTCACCTTCAAA
The DNA here is from genome assembly GCA_964591595.1 of uncultured Flavobacteriaceae bacterium. Classification (GTDB taxonomy): domain Bacteria; phylum Bacteroidota; class Bacteroidia; order Flavobacteriales; family Flavobacteriaceae; genus JAADHG01. Next base: position 4,786 of record CAZQBE010000051.1, on the reverse strand, counting down.
GGCTATAACGTCTTTCATTAAAGGATCACGAGTTGCATCTAAGTATTTTATAAATTCTGGAAGTCCTTCATCTGAATAAAACGATTCGGTTTCAAATTCGCCTTTATCATTTTTATGTCGCTTATCTGTAATAGTAATTGTAATTCCTTTATTTAAATATGACAACTCACGCAAACGACTTGCTAAAGTATCGTAACTATACTCTAAGGTTAATTGAAAAATAGTAGAATCTGGCTTAAAAGTAACTACAGTTCCTTTTTTATCGGATTCTCCAACAGCCTTAACAGGGTACATTACTTTTCCTCTTTCATATTCTTGCTCCCAGATTTTACCATCTCTATATACTGTAGCCTTTAAATGCTCTGACAAAGCATTAACTACACTGACACCTACACCATGAAGCCCTCCAGATACTTTATAAGAATCTTTATCGAATTTACCTCCAGCACCAATTTTGGTCATAACCACTTCCAAAGCTGAAACGCCTTCTTTTTTATGTAAATCTACTGGAATACCACGGCCATTGTCTTCGGTAGTTATAGAATTATCTTCATTAATAATTACGTCTATTCGATCGCAATGTCCTGCCATTGCTTCATCAATAGAATTATCTACAACTTCATATACCAAATGGTGTAATCCTCTAGTACCAACATCTCCAATATACATAGATGGACGCATGCGTACATGTTCCATGCCCTCTAATGCTTGAATACTATCGGCTCCGTAATTTCCTTTTTGTTGCTTTTCGCTCATATTTTATTTCTTTAATTTCTGAATTATTTTCATAAAAAAAATGACGCTAATGCATCATTTTACGATACCATCAAAGATACAAAAAAGAGATGCTATCTGAAAGGTTTTGGCTCTCTAAACTCAATAATTATTAACATTTGTTAATTACTAAAAAGTGGCTTAAAACGCTTAAAACATGCCTTAAAATGGATTTCTACTGATAAATTTAAATTAAAAAACTGAAAAATTAAATAAACTTCTTACAACCTTTTATTCAACTTTATCAAAGCTTTTATATTCTACTCCAGAACCATTTTTTGAACTAAAAATGATATTCCCATCGACTAGTTTTACACCTTCAGCAAAATCTTCTTTTAAAAGCATGGCACCATCAGCATCTATATAATCTAAAAGTGGTGCAATTTGTACCAAACTGGAAATTCCGATTGATGATTCCGTCATACATCCAGCCATAACTTTTAGGTTTAGCTGTCTTGCTTTTTTAATCATTTTAAGTGCTGGCGTAAGACCTCCACATTTCATGAGTTTTATATTAATTCCATGAAACACTTTAGCACAAGGTTCTACATCTTCAAGACGTTGACAACTTTCGTCTGCTATCAAAGGCAACACACATTCTTTCTTTAAATGTTTCATTCCCTCCCAATCATCTGCCTTTAATGGTTGCTCTATAAATTCAACTCCAAGTTCTTTTAGTTGAATTGCATTTTGTATAGTTTCTTCTACTGTCCATGCACAATTGGCATCAATTCTAAAAATAGCATTTGTAATCTTCCGAAGCTCTGAAACAATTGCAACATCATGTTCAGTACCAAGTTTAATCTTATAAATAGGCCAAGGAGTTTCCAAAATTTTCTGCTTCATTTTTTCGATAGCATCAATACCAATAGTGAAATTACTTTGAGGCATATACATAATATCATCGCTCCAAAAACTTCTTATAGTTCTACTTTTAAGCTTAGCGTAAAAATCCCAAAAAGCGCAATCTATAGCACACAAAGCAAAATAGTCCTCTTTTAATTTTGGTTCCAGTAATTGCCATAATTTCTCTGGCAGAATATCATTAGCATTTTCAATTATTGCTTTTACGCTTTCAATAGAAGTTTGCAATCTCTCAACTGTACTATTATAATACGGATTTACTGTGGCTTCACCATAACCTGTAAAATCTCCATTTGTAATAGAAACTATTACGGTATTTTGAACTGTAACAGTATACCTTGACGTTGTAAATGAATGCTGTAAAGGGAGTTGAAAAGCTTTGAAAGAAATTCTGAGATTCATGTTGTAAATATAAAAAAAGACCAACAATTTGTTGATCTTTTTTAACTAACTAAACTATAAAATTTATTAATCTAAATATGCATCCTCATGCACTTTAGCCACCGCTCTACCACTTGGGTCATTCATATTTTTAAAGGCTTCATCCCATTCTAAAGCTATTTCGGTACTACAAGCAACACTTGGTTCTTGTGGTACACAAAGTGCTGCAGCATCACTAGGGAAATGTTCTGCAAAAATGGAACGATAATAAAACTCTTCTTTTGCTGTTGGAGTTTGTAAAGGAAATTTATACTTAGCATTTGCCAATTGCTCGTCAGTAACTGCACATTCTACCACGTCTTTTAAAGTATCAATCCAGCTATAACCAACGCCATCACTAAATTGTTCTTTTTGTCGCCATGCAACACTTTCTGGCAACATATCTTCAAAGGCTTTACGGATTACCCATTTTTCCATGCGCTCTCCATTAATCATTTTGTCTTGTGGGTTAATTCGCATAGCAACATCTATAAATTCTTTATCTAAGAAAGGCACACGACCTTCGATTCCCCAAGCAGCTAAACTTTTGTTCGCTCTTAAACAATCGTACATATGTAACTTATCTAATTTTCTTACAGTTTCTTCATGAAACTCTCTAGCATTTGGTGCTTTATGAAAATATAAATAGCCTCCAAACAACTCGTCGGCTCCTTCTCCTGAAAGCACCATTTTAATTCCCATAGATTTAATAACTCTCGCCATTAAATACATAGGTGTTGAAGCTCTAATCGTTGTAATGTCATAGGTTTCTAATTGATATATTACATCCTTAATGGCGTCTAACCCTTCTTGAATAGTGAATTTAATTTCATGATGAACAGTACCAATATGGTCTGCTACTTTTCGAGCTGCAGCCAAATCTGGAGAGCCTTCTAGTCCAACCGAAAAACTATGCAATTGTGGCCACCAAGCTTCAGTTTTATCGTCAGCTTCTATACGTCGTTGTGCATACTTCTTTGCGATGGCAGAGGTAACAGATGAGTCTAACCCACCAGACAATAAAACCCCATAAGGCACATCACTCATTAGTTGCCTATGTACTGCGTCTTCAAGAGCTTGTCTTACTTCTTCGATTTCTGTTGCGTTTTCTTTTACAACTTCATAATCTGACCATTCTCGCTGATACCATTTTATAAATTGTCCATCTTTACTAGACATATAATGTCCTGGAGGAAAGAGTTCAATTTTTGTACAAATACCTTCTAGTGCTTTCAATTCTGAAGCCACATAAAATGTTCCATGTTGATCCCAACCAATATACAGTGGAATAATTCCCATGTGATCACGAGCTACAAAATATTCATCTTTTTCAACATCGTAAATAGCGAATCCAAAAATGCCATTCATTTCGTCTAAAAAATCAACACCTTTTTTTTGGTATAATGCTAAAATAACTTCACAGTCACTTTCTGTTTGAAAGTTGTAATCTGGAAATTGCGCTCTAAGTTCTTTATGATTGTAAATTTCGCCATTAGCAGCTAGAATTAGTTTTTTATCTTCACTAAACAGAGGTTGCTTACCAGAAGCAGGGTCTACAATTGCTAAACGCTCGTGCGCCAAAATAGCCTTGTCGCTACTATATATACCACTCCAGTCTGGTCCACGATGACGAATTTTTTTCGCCATTTCTAAAATTTGAGGTCTTAATACTTCTGATTTTTGTTTCAAATCGAACGCACATACTATTCCACACATAATCTTTTTTTTAACTATATAGTACAAACTTCAATATTATGTTTCATATTATAAATATATAATGCTATATTGATTACATTTTATAACTATAATATTTAAATTACATTATTTTTTAAACGAAAAGTCATGTATTTTCAAGATTAATTTCCAATCTGTAAAGTTTAACAAAACCTTGCGACTTTTACGTTATATATTCTATACTTTTAAAGTCACTAAAAATTAAAAACAATATGAAAAAATCAACATTTATTACAACCATAGCATTTGCCTTTGTAATGCTATTATCGACCAATGTAAACGCACAAAAATTTCCTGGTCTTGACAAAAGCCCAATGGACGCTGCTTCTTTTCCAAGCAGTTACAAAAACTCAAATAAAATAGTTAAAGTTGTTTATGGTAGACCTCAATTAAAAGGGCGTTCGTTAAGCGAACTTGCGCCTAATGGTAAACAATGGCGTACTGGAGCTAATGAAGCTACTGAAATTACTTTTTACAAGGACACAAATGTTGTTGGTAAATTGATAAAAGCCGGAACTTATACCTTATCTACCATCCCAGGAGAAGATGAATGGACATTAATTTTTAGTTCAGATCTTAATGTTTGGGGTGCTTATTTTTATAATGAAGCCCATGATGTTGCCAGAATTACTGTTCCTGCTTCAACAACTGATGAATCTTTAGAAGCATTTTCTATTATGTTTGATGAAGAAGGAACCATGCATATGGGTTGGGGCAACGTACGTATTGCAGTACATATGAAATAATAATATATAGATTTAATCAAAAAAAAAGCCTTGAGAAATCAAGGCTTTTTTTATGGTATATTTAAATACTTATGTGTTTGTAAGGATACTTTCCATTTAGGGTTTTGCATAACATAATCTACAATTAAGGGAATTACTTTATCGCGTTTACTCCACTCAGGTTGTAAATATAAAATACAATTTTATTAACTTTTGCAGCTTGCTCTTCGGCAAATTTTAAATCACTTTTATTATATACTATCATTTTA
>CAZQBE010000050.1:1751-10887 GCA_964591595.1 uncultured Flavobacteriaceae bacterium | reverse complement strand
GCACGACCGCAATGGTCATTGGATTTTAAGTCCAACGTGTCTACCAATTCCACCACTTCAGCTTACTTAAACTGCACACAGCACAGCACTTGGTATATTTTAACAGTGTAGAGCGAAAGACGGGATTTGAACCCGCGACCCTCACCTTGGCAAGGTGATGCTCTACCCCTGAGCTACTTTCGCATAGTTTTTAATGAACTTTCCTGCTGTAGCAGGCTCACAATCCTTTGATTGCGGATGCAAATTTAAAACAATTCTAATAATAGCAAAGGCTTTTTCAAAAAAAAGAACAAATTTTTAAGCGCGTTTCTTCTTTTGTAACATGCGCTTAATTTCATTCAACTTCATTAAGGCTTCAACAGGTGTTAAAGTGTTAATATCTATATGTAAAATTTCATCTTTAATCTCTTCCAAAAGAGGGTCGTCCAAATTGAAAAAACTCAATTGCATGTCGTCATTAAGTGATTTTATCTTATCTGTGAGTTCTTCGCTAGAATGTGATTTCTCTAATTGCTTTAATATTTTGTTAGCACGATGAATAACCTGCTGTGGCATTCCTGCCATTTTTGCAACATGGATACCAAAGCTATGTGCACTTCCGCCTTCAACCAGCTTTCTTAAAAACAATACTTTATCCTTCAATTCTTTTACTGAGACATTAAAGTTTTTAATGCGCTCAAAGGTTTCAGTCATTTCATTAAGCTCATGGTAATGTGTTGCAAATAATGTCTTTGCTCTTGATGGATGCTCATGCAAATATTCGCTAATTGCCCAAGCAATTGAAATACCATCATAGGTACTTGTTCCTCTGCCAATTTCATCTAACAATACTAAACTACGCTCGGAAATGTTATTTAAAATGGAGGCCGTTTCATTCATTTCTACCATAAATGTCGATTCTCCCATCGAAATATTATCACTCGCACCTACTCTTGTAAATATTTTGTCTACCAACCCAATTCTTACAGATTTAGCTGGCACAAAACTGCCTATTTGAGCGAGTAAAACGATTAATGCTGTTTGCCTTAAAATAGCAGATTTACCAGACATGTTTGGTCCTGTAATCATGATGATTTGTTGTGATGTTCTATCTAAAAACACATCATTTGCAATATAATTGTCTCCTATTGGCAAGTGTTTTTCAATTACAGGATGACGGCCTTCTTTAATATCTAAGTCAAACGAATCGTCAATTGTTGGATATACATAGGTGTTATCTCTCGCCAATTGTGCAAAACCACATAAACAATCCAATTGCCCAATAAGTTGCGCATTTTGTTGTACTGGCTTTATGTATTGATGCATCCAGCTTACCAACTCGGCAAATAATTGCTGTTCTATAGCAAGAATACGTTCTTCTGCTCCTAGTATTTTAGATTCGTATTCCTTTAACTCTTCAGTGATATAGCGTTCGGCATTAACAAGTGTTTGTTTGCGAATCCAGTCTTCTGGAACTTTATCTTTATGTGTATTTCGTACTTCAATATAATATCCAAAGACATTGTTAGAGCCTATTTTAAGCGATGTAATTCCAGTACGTTCACTCTCGCGCTGTAACATTTTATCCAGATAATCTTTTCCTGAAAAGGCTAAATCGCGAAGTTCTTTTAATTCGGGAGAAAAATGAGAAGAAATAGTATTCCCTCTTAAAATATTAACTGGTGCGTCTTCTTTTAAAGTTTCTTTAATCTTTTCGCGAAGCACATCGCAACCTTGAATATTATCTCCAATAACTTTTAAAGCTTCATTTGTACAATTGCTGGCCAATGCTTTGATAGGTACAATGGCTTCCAAAGAGTTTTTAAGCTGAATCACTTCTCTTGGACTCACTTTGGCAGTAGCAACTTTAGAAATTAAGCGCTCTATATCGCCAATTTGTTTTATCTGATGCTGTATCTTTTGAAGTGTAATTTCATTATCTAATAAATATTGAACCACTTCATGCCTGTTCTTAATCTTTTCAACATTCTTTAAAGGCAACGCCAACCAACGTTTTAACAAACGCCCACCCAATGGCGAAATGGTTTTATCTATAACATTTAAAAGTGTTACTGCATTTGCATTGGTGGAATGATACAGTTCTAAATTCCTAATGGTAAACTTATCCATCCACACATATTCATCTTCGGCAATTCTAGTAATAGCCGTGATGTGTTGCAATTTATGATGTTGTGTTTCTCCTAAATAATGTAAGATAGAGCCTGAAGCCACAATGCCTTCATACAAATCTTCAATACCAAACCCTTTTAATGCTTTTGTTTGAAAATGATTGCATAAAATTTCGTTGGCATAATCATCCTGATACACCCAATCTTCCAAGTAGAACGTATGAAAATCCGAACCAAACATTGTTTGAAATTCTATGCGTTTTTGCTTTTCGATTAAAACTTCGCTCGGATTAAAATTTTGAAGCAATTTATCAATATACTCGGCATTCCCTTGTGAGCATAGAAACTCTCCTGTAGATACATCTAAAAAAGACACGCCTATATATTTTCCGAAGTAAACCGATGCTAAAAAATTGTTTGATTTGGCATTTAAAACCTCATCGTTTAATGCAACTCCTGGAGTTACCAACTCTGTAACACCACGTTTTACAATGGTTTTAGTCGCTTTTGGATCTTCTAATTGGTCGCAAATAGCAACGCGTTGTCCTGCTTTAACTAACTTAGGCAAATACGTGTTTATAGAATGATGTGGAAATCCCGCCAACTCTGTTTCTGTTTCGCTTCCTGCACCGCGTTTGGTTAAAATAATACCTAATATTTTAGAGGCTTTTACAGCATCTTTACCAAAAGTTTCATAAAAATCACCTACTCTAAACAACAACATCGCATCAGGATACTTTGCTTTAATAGCATTGTACTGTTGCATTAATGGTGTTACTTTTTTAGTTTTTTTTGCCACTACAAATGTGCGTTTTAAATGTTATTTTTGTGAAACGTGTAAGATTGCTAATGTACTTATTATTTGTTTTTATTTAAAGCCAATAAAACATAAGTTATCTACAATTAAATAAAAATATCATTACGAGTGAAACGAAGTAATCTGTTAATTTAAAAAGATTGCCACACTTCGACTGCGCTCAGTGCAGGCTAGTAAACTCCTTGCAATGACAAATTAAAAAAATTCCTTTTTTCAAGGGAAATGAATATGCGAAAATTAAAAAATAGCGAACTTAATAGATTGAGTGTTGAAGCATTTAAACAATCGGCTAAAACACCTCTGATTATTATTTTAGATAATATAAGAAGCCTTAATAATATTGGCAGTGTTTTTAGAACGAGCGATGCGTTTTTAATTGAGAAAATTTATCTCTGCGGAATTACTGCAAAACCACCTCATAAAGACATTCATAAAACGGCTTTAGGAAGTACAGATACTGTAGATTGGGAATATGTTGAAAACACTTTAGATATTGTTAAAAAATTGAAAGCTGAAAATGTTAAAATTTTGTCTATAGAACAAGCCGAAAACGTAACACTATTAAACAACTTTAAACCGCAACAACTAACAAAATACGCCCTCGTTTTTGGTAATGAAGTAAAAGGTGTTTCTCAAGAGGTTGTTAATGCTAGTGATGTTGTTTTAGAGATTCCACAATATGGCACAAAACACTCTTTAAATATTTCTGTGAGTTGTGGTGTTGTGATTTGGGATTTGTTTAGTAAATTAAATAGTTAACCACAAATCTCATTTAGAATCCATAAATAATCTTCTCGGTTTTTCACAAAGTCTCTATTGGAGATGTCTATAATTTTTACATTAAATTCTGGATGGTTCTTTAAAAATTCTAAATAACCAGAATTAATATTCTCTAAATAGTTATCTTCAATATTTTGCTCGTAATCTCGTCCACGCTTCTTAATGTTTTGTTGAAGGCGTTCGGTATTTTGATATAAGTACACATACAAATCTGGTTTTGCAATATCTTTATACACCTGATAAAAGAGCTTTCTATACAACATAAATTCGTCTTCAGGCAAGGTGACTTTTGAGAAAATCAACGATTTAAATACGTCATAGTCACTTATAATAAAATCTTTAAATAAATCCAATTGTGATAAATCATCACTTATTTGTTGATAGCGATCGGCTAAAAAAGACATTTCTAAAGTAAAGGCATAACGCTTAGGTTCTTCATAAAATTTCGGCAAAAACGGATTGTCTGCAAAACGTTCTAAAATTAATTTTGCATTAAAATCGTGAGCCATTTTAGTAGCCAAACTTGTTTTTCCGGCACCTATGTTTCCTTCAATAGCAATATAATTATAGAGGGAGAAATCATATACTCTGCCTGGATTTTTCAACCATATATTAATGGATTCAATTTCGCTTTTGTCCTTACATTTGTCTAAAAGAGCAGATACATTCTTCTTTTTCTTAGGATGAACAACGTCTGAAGCTATATCACTTAAAGGTTGCAATACAAATTTGCGTTTGTGCATTTCTGGGTGTGGTAATTTTAAGTTTTTGGAGTCCAATACTTCCTCTCCAAAAAAGATAATATCTAAATCTATTGTACGAGATTCATAGCCTTTTTTCTTAGTTCGTGTACGTCCTAAAGCTTTTTCTATGGCCAATAACTCAAACATGGCCTTTGTAGGCTTTAATTCAGTTTCTACAATAAGACAAGCATTTAGAAAGTAATCGCCTTCAAATCCAAGTGCTGGCGACTTATACACTTTTGAAATAATTTTGATATTTCCAATTCTAAAATAAATGCTCGTAATAGCATCTTGTAGATTTTTGAACTTATCCCCTTTATTACTTCCTAATGATATATAAACATTTTGGTACTGATTCATAAGTAATGGCAAAATAACTAAAAGAAAATTTATTAGTTTATATTTACTAAACGTATTTATTCACAATTTTAAATGACGCTTAAAGATAAACTTGCTGCACAACGCATATACTTACTTCTAGGATCACTTTTTATTACGTCCTTGGTGGTCTCAAACTTAATTTTTCAAAAGTTTTTTTATTGGTATCCCTTTCACTTAGAAATTTTTGGGACTAAGCTTTTCGAAATATCAGTTGGTGTTTTACCCTATCCCATTACCTTTTTAATTACCGATTTAATTAGCGAAATTTATGGTAAAAAACGTGCAAATCAAGTTGTTGTTACAGGAATTTTTGCATCATTGTTTTCGCTTTCAATTATTTTGATTGCTGATTATGTTCCTGCAACATCATGGACATTTGTTAAAGATGATATGTTTCATACTGTTTTTGGGAATACCGCTATTGCTGTTTTTGCAAGCATGATGGCTTACCTTTTTGCACAATTTATAGATATTCAGATTTATCATTTCTGGAAACGTATAACTCAAGGAAGACATTTATGGTTACGTAATAATTTTTCTACGTTTACATCTCAATTTGTCGACACATTAACTATTTTAGTATTGTTATGCTCCTTCGGAATTATTGAATGGAGTAGGTTTAAAGGTCTCCTTGTTGCGGGGTTTTTATTTAAAATTATGATAGCACTTTTTGATACTCCTTTTTTGTATCTAGGCGTCTATTTATTTAGAAAACACTTTCGTTTAAAAGTTAATGAAGAAATTTCATTAGCATAGAAAAAGGTACTCTATTTGTAAGTTTATTGCTGCTTGTACTACAAAAGAACCATGTTACTTTTGTATTTTTTTATAGGTATTTTTGCAGCTATTTTAGGAGCATTACCTCTGGGCGCCTCTAATATAGCAGTAATAAATACTACATTAAAGCAAAATGCTACGCAAGCTTTTAAAATTGCTATAACTGCAGGTATTGCAGAAGTTATACTTTCCCTTTATGCGTTACATTGTAACACAATTGTTCAAAACTTTATAAACCACAATATGTGGATTCAAGTAACTATAGTTATTCTATTATTAGTTATTGGGGCTTTTTTATTCTTCAAAAAGCAAACTCAAAAACAGCGAAAACACGGTACATTAACCCAATCGAAATATATAACTGGGTTTTTTCTAGGCATTTTAAATCCTCCTGTACTTATCTATTGGATTGTTGCAATAGGTATGATTAATGACAACAACTTTATGTTATCATTACACTCGTCATTATATGTTTTATTTTTATTCTTTTTTGGAATCTATTTAGGAAAAATTCTTACGCTATATTTATACAGCTGGTTTAGTTTATTACTAAAACATAGAATACAAAATATATCCTTAATTGTAAACAAAGTTACAGGGATGCTTTTAATTGTTATAGGCTTGGTACAAGCTATAAAATTATATGCTTTTTAAACAGGTAAGGTAATAGATACTACAAGCCCTTCATTAGCGCGAATATTAAAAACGTTTTCGTCTTCAAAAATTAAGTATTGCCCTTTTACTCCAACTAATTTTCCCATATATTCCTGTGCTTTTTCAATATTTAAACTCTTTGGTTTTTCTGGATATTGAATTACAGGGAAATTTAAATGCGTTTCACTATTATTTTCTATAAAATAGTCTTTAGCTTCATTTGGAATATAAAGCTTCAATTTTTCTCTCCATTCTATAAGGTTTTCATCTTCAATCTCATTTTTAAGCATTTTACGCCAATTCGTCTTATCGGCTACATGTTCTTTTAGAGCGACCTCAGTAACTCCTGCCAAATAACGATTAGGCACTTCAACAATTTCAATAGCTTCGTGAGCACCTTGGTCTATCCAGCGTGTTGGTACTTGATTTTTTCTAGTAACACCTACTTTTACATTACTAGAATTTGCCAAATACACAATATGTGGTTGGAGTTGTACTTTTTTTTCATATTCTAGGTCTCTATCCTCTTTATTAAGATGTGCAGTACTAAGTTCAGGGCGCATAATCCAATCGGCTGCTTGGGGGACTTCATAAAAACAGCTCTTACAAAAGCCTTGTCTATAAATAGGTTTGTCTAAGCCACAGCTAAGGCATTGGTGCTTTACGAAATTAATTTTCACTGTTTTATTAAGTAGTTGATTGATATTTAAAAAGTCTTTTTCAAATACTAAAAAATACTGAATGGGTTGTCCAAACTCTGTTTGCATTTTTGTTAGTACACCTTGATACTTCATAAAAAGATTTTTGTTACTTTAGTTCCTGTAAAGATAGCTAATATATGCCATTCCCTTTAGTAAATTCTGTCGCTTCGTGGTTTTTAAAAAAACGATTTCATCAAATTGATTTGTTTTTAAAATATCCTAATGAAGTTCAAAATGAATTACTCTTAACCCTTATAGATAGTGCAAAAGATACTCAAATTGGAAAACAATACGATTTTGCATCTATACAAAATTACAAGACATTTGGTGAACGTGTTCCTGTGCGTTCATATGAAGATTATCAACCATTGATAGAGCGTTCAAGATTAGGTGAGGATAATATTTTTTGGCCAACACCTATAAAATGGTTTGCTAAATCTAGTGGTACAACCAATGCAAAAAGTAAATTTATTCCTGTGAGTCCAGAATCTCTAGAAGATTGCCATTATGCTGCCGGCAAAGATTTGTTGTGTATGTATCTTAATAACAATGAAGATTCCCAAATGTTTATTGGCAAGAGTTTACGTTTAGGAGGCAGCAAGGAATTGTACAAGGAAAATGGAACCGCTTTTGGAGATTTATCAGCTATTTTAATTGATAACATGCCTTTTTGGGCAGAATTTAGTAGTACTCCAAGTAGTAAAGTTTCCTTAATGAGCAACTGGGAATACAAAATGCAAGCTATTGTAGATGAAACTATTAACGAAAACGTAACGAGTTTAACAGGAGTTCCGTCATGGATGCTCGTATTATTAAATAACGTTCTAGAAACTACAGGTAAAAAAAATCTTCTTGAAGTTTGGCCAAATCTTGAAGTCTATTTTCATGGAGGCGTAAATTTTACACCTTATGTTGACCAATTCAAATCCATTTTACCTAAAAAGGGTTTTAAGTACTACGAAATATATAATGCATCCGAAGGATTTTTTGCCATCCAAGATAAAAACGATTCAAGCGAACTTTTATTGATGCTTGATTATGGTATTTTTTATGAGTTTATTCCCATGGATAACTACAATACACCTCAAGAAAAAGTGATTCCTCTTAGTGAGGTAGAAAAAGGTGTTAATTATGCTATTGTTATTACTACCAATGCAGGTCTTTGGCGTTATAAAATAGGTGATACTGTTCGTTTTACTTCATTAAGTCCATATCGTATTAAAATTTCAGGGAGAACTAAACATCATATTAATGTTTTTGGAGAAGAACTTATTATAGAAAATGCAGAAGATGCTTTAAAACTTGTCTGCAAAAAAGCAAAAGCAGAAATAGTTGATTATACAGCTGCGCCAATATTTATGCAAGGTAAAGAAAAAGGCGCACATGAATGGCTGATAGAGTTTAGAACACCTCCTAAAGATCTAAACTATTTTAATGAATTGTTTGACAATGCCCTTAAATCTTTAAATTCTGATTACGAAGCGAAGCGCTATAATAATATAACCCTGAATAAACCTAAAATAAATATAGCTAGAACGCAATTATTTTATGATTGGCTAAAAGATAAAAACAAGCTTGGTGGTCAGCATAAAATCCCTAGATTATCAAATTCTAGAGATTACCTTGAAGAACTCTTGCAGTTAAACGATTAAATATTCATGCCCTTTATCGATGATAATTGAATCCTTCATTCTTTAAACGAAAATAGAATTGTATTCGTCTAAAAACTCCCTTGGCAATTTTTATTATTCAGTTTAAATATTACTTTTAAAGTGCAATTAAGAAAAATATATAAAAGCTTACTGCAATATTAATTATAATTCCAAAATAAAAAACCACTCAAATTTGAGTGGTTTCTTTTGTTTATAGCTATTTGCTTTAGATTCCCGTTTTCACGGGAATGACCATTTTAATGGAAACTCGATACAAGTATCGAGACGAATTCTTTTTTAATTATGACACTGCTTTTAGCTTTTTAAGTCGTGTTTTTGTAAGTTTTCCTTCTGCATAAGATTTTGTAACATTAAGCTTTTTTTCATCATTACTAGGCATATTAAACATCGCATCCGTCAAAATTTCTTCACATAGTGAGCGTAATCCTCTTGCACCAAGCTTATATTCTACAGCTTTTTCAACAATAAAGTCTAGAGCGCCGTCAGTAACTGTTAATTCTAT
>CAZQBE010000050.1:0-1741 GCA_964591595.1 uncultured Flavobacteriaceae bacterium | reverse complement strand
TCAAATATTGCTAATTCTAATCTTCCAATTTCAAATTCTATTTCATCCATAGAAAACAGCTTTTTGTATTGTTTAATGATGGCATTTTTAGGTTCGGTAAGAATTGCTCTTAATGTGCTTGCGTCTAACGGATTCATATACGTTAACACTGGAAGCCTTCCTATAATCTCCGGTATCAATCCAAAATCTTTTAAATCTTTAGGTGTGATGTATTGTAAAAAGTTATCCTTATCAATAACGTCGTCATGAGAAGATTTATACCCTATTGCAGACATGTTTAATCGTTTAGAAATCATACGCTCAATTCCATCAAAAGCACCACCGGCAAAAAACAAAATATTTTCGGTATTGACCTCAATAAATTTTTGATCTGGATGTTTACGTCCTCCTTTTGGTGGCACATTAACTACTGTGCCTTCTAATAATTTCAGTAAAGCTTGTTGTACACCTTCACCCGAAACATCACGTGTTATTGAAGGATTATCACTTTTACGAGCAATTTTATCAATTTCATCAATAAAAACAATCCCTCGCTCTGCCTTTTCTAAGTTGTAATCGGCCGCTTGTAATAAACGTGTTAGAATACTCTCTACATCTTCTCCAACATATCCAGCTTCAGTTAAAACCGTAGCATCAACAATTGCTAAAGGCACATTAAGCATTTTAGCAATCGTTTTAGCGATTAGGGTTTTTCCTGTTCCGGTTTGACCTACCATAATGATATTACTCTTTTGAATTTCAATATCATCTTCCGTTTTCTGTTGCAACAACCGTTTATAATGGTTATAAACGGCTACAGACATAACGCGTTTTGTGTGTTCTTGGCCAATGATATACTCGTCCAAAAACGCTTTTATTTGTACTGGTTTTTTCAGCATCAATTCTGCTGAAAGACCACTGCTATCGCTTTGTTTAGATTCTTCAATAACAATGCCATGAGCTTGCTCGATACAACGATCACAAATGTGTGCATCTAAGCCAGCAATAAGCAAATTAGTTTCAGGTTTTTTACGCCCACAAAACGAACATTCTAATTCTTCCTTAGCCATAAATATTTAAAAATTCCAATAATCAAACCTCAAATTTCAATTAGTTGGGTTAATACTTTTATTAATTACGAGTTAAAATCTCATCAATCATTCCATATTCTAGAGCTTTATCAGCTTTCATCCAATAGTCACGATCACTATCATTATAGACTTTGTCGTAATCTTGTCCTGAATGTTTACTTATAATTTGATATAACTCTTCTTTTAATGTTAATATTTCACGAGCCGTAATTTCAATATCACTCGCTTGCCCTTGTGCTCCTCCTAATGGTTGATGAATCATAATACGAGAGTGTGTTAAACCACTTCGCTTCCCTTTTTCTCCTGCACATAACAACACCGCTCCCATAGATGCCGCCATTCCTGTACAAATGGTAGCTACATCAGGTTTTATAAGTTGCATCGTATCGTAAATTCCTAATCCAGCATATACACTTCCTCCTGGTGAATTAATATATATTTGAATATCTTTTGAAGAGTCCGTACTCTCTAAAAACAGCAACTGTGCTTGAATTATATTAGCCACTTGATCATTAATTCCGGTTCCCATAAAAATAATACGATCCATCATTAATCTTGAGAACACATCAAAAACTGCGATATTCATTTGGCGTTCTTCAATAATATTAGGCGTCATCCCCATAGGATACATACTGCTTATAATTTTATTATAATAAGTACTGCTTATCCCT
>CAZQBE010000049.1:0-10940 GCA_964591595.1 uncultured Flavobacteriaceae bacterium | reverse complement strand
TTGCTGTTTAATTTTTCAAGTTCGCTAGTAATGGTATTCAAAAAGAAATCCTCTGTGCTTGCCATTTCAGGAGAGATATTTGCAAGATCTCTAGTATTACTCTCTTTTTGAATGCCTGCAAAAACTGAGATTAACAATATTATTGATGCAGCAACACCAATTAAAGGTCTCCAAAATTTTCTAACTGAACTTGTCTTGTTCTCAATAAGAGTATTCTGGATATTTAACTTGTCTAAGAAACGTTTTTTATGATCAGCATTTGGCTTTTCAAAATCAAAGTCTTCCCTAATGTTTTCAAACATTGTATTTAAATTATTTTTGTTCATAATCTAAAGTTTTAGTACTCAGCAATAAGCTGTAATTTTTGTCTCAAATTTTCTTTGGCACGAGAAATAGTGGTTCTGCAATTAGGATAAGTTATATTCATTATTTCACTTATTTCCTCATAATCAAACCCTTCAACAAGATGTAACGTTAGAGAAACGCGATAACTATCTTTAAGTAATTTTATGGTTTCCAAAACTTGTTTTGCTCTTAAGTTTGTAAACTCATAATCGTTAGCGATACCATCGTGATCTTCAATTTTATATAACACATCATCTAAAGGAACTTCAGTATATTTAGCACTCTTTTTATAATGATAAATACTGTTGTTTATTACAATTCGCTTTAACCATGAACCAAAGGTTTCTACATCTTTTAGACTCTCCAACTTTGTAAAAGCTGTTAAAAATGAATCTTGCATAATATCTTCGGCTTCATAGCTATCTTTTACAATTCTATATGCCGTATTATACATAGCCTTATAAAACCGGTTGTAAATTTCCAATTGCGCAAATTGGTTACTAGTTTTGCAAAGCTTTATGAGCTGCTCTATATTGTGGTTGGTAAGCGTCAAAAAACAATTTGTTTATATGAAAGAGTAAAATAATAAATGACTGTTACAGTTTAAAGTAAAAAAGTTTGCTTTTTTTAATAAAGCCAATAGTACATTGGCATAACAATTGAACTTAATGGATTGATAAAAACAATGAAAACCATGTAAGTTACATGTTTTATACAGAAACTTTGGTTTTTAAATAAAAATAAAAATATAATAGTTCTGTTATTATGACAGAATGACCTAAAAATAGTATGGCTAAATCTAAATTTACAAGTCTTGACAGTTTGTCATTTCAGGAGTTTGATGAAAATGCAGAGTTAATACCACTAATGACCTCTGAAGACGAGAAAGAAATAAACAGTGAATCTTTACCTGAAACACTACCTATATTATCGTTGCGAAACACCGTTTTATTTCCTGGAGTAGTTATACCTATTACAGCAGGAAGAGATAAGTCTATAAAGCTTATTGATGATGCAAATAAAGGAAGTAAAGTCATTGGCGTGGTTTCACAAAAAGATGAAACAATTGAAGATCCTAACGCTAAAGATATTCATGGCACAGGGACAGTTGCACGTATTTTACGTGTATTAAAGATGCCAGATGGGAATACTACAGTTATTATACAAGGAAAAAAACGTTTTAAGGTAGCCGAAGTCATTACTGAAGAACCTTATATGAATGCTACGGTACGCGAAGTTACTGAAACAATTCCTGAAGTACCTAATGAAGAGTTTTCAGCAATAATTGACTCAATTAAAGATTTAGCATTACAAATTATTAAGGAAAGTCCAAATATCCCTAGCGAAGCATCATTTGCAATTAAAAATATTGAAAGCAACTCATTCTTGATAAATTTTGTGTCTTCAAACATGAATCTCACAGTTGAAGAAAAGCAAGTCCTTTTAGAAACAGATAATTTACAAGAACGTGCTTTAGCAACGCTGAAGTATATGAATGTTGAATTTCAGAAGTTAGCGCTTAAAAATGATATTCAGTCTAAGGTGCAAAGTGATTTAAATCAGCAGCAACGTGAATATTTTTTACACCAGCAAATGAAAACTATTCAAGAGGAGCTTGGAGGTGTGAGTTACGAAGAAGAAGTTGAAGAGATGAAGGCAAGAGCAGCAGAAAAACATTGGAGTGAAGATGTTGCTAAGCATTTTGATAAAGAAATAGGTAAAATGCAACGCATGAATCCTCAAGTGGCTGAGTATTCTATTCAGCGTAATTATTTAGACTTGTTTCTAGACCTTCCTTGGGATGAATTTAGTAAAGATAATTTTAACCTTAAGCGTGCTAAGAAAATATTAGATCGCGATCATTATGGTTTAGATGATGTTAAAAAACGAATTATTGAGCATTTAGCAGTTCTTAAGCTTCGTAATGATATGAAATCGCCTATTTTGTGCTTGTATGGACCTCCAGGAGTTGGTAAAACATCTCTTGGAAAATCTATTGCTGAGGCCTTAGGAAGAGAGTATGTACGTATGTCACTAGGAGGTTTGCGTGATGAAGCAGAAATTAGAGGACACCGAAAAACATATATTGGCGCAATGCCAGGACGCATATTGCAAAGCTTGAAAAAAGCAGGAACATCAAATCCTGTTTTTGTTTTGGATGAAATTGATAAATTATCAAACTCTCATCAAGGCGATCCATCATCAGCAATGTTAGAAGTTTTAGACCCTGAACAAAATTCTGCTTTTTACGATAATTTCTTAGAGATGGGATACGATTTGTCTAAAGTAATGTTTATCGCAACCTCTAACAGTTTAGCGCCAATTCAACCAGCACTTCTTGACCGAATGGAAATTATTAATGTTTCAGGTTATACTATTGAGGAAAAAGTTGAAATAGGTAAGCGACATTTATTACCTAAACAATTAAAAGAACATGGCTTGACTGATAATCATTTAAAGATTGCCAAACCACAAATGGAGAAAATTGTAGAGGGTTATACTAGAGAATCTGGAGTTCGTGGTTTAGAAAAACAAATTGCTAAAATGGTGCGACATGCAGCTAAAAATATTGCCATGGAAGAAACCTATAATATAAAGGTTACTAACGATGATATTATAGAAGTGCTTGGTAGTCCTAAATTAGAACGCGATAAATACGAAAATAATAACGTTGCTGGTGTTGTAACAGGATTAGCTTGGACTCGAGTAGGAGGAGACATCTTATTTATAGAATCTATTTTATCTAAAGGCAAAGGAAGTTTAACCATTACTGGAAATTTAGGAAAAGTAATGAAAGAATCAGCTACCATTGCTATGGAGTACATTAAGGCAAATGCAGATACGTTTGGAATCGACCCAAAAGTTTTTGATAAATATAATGTACATATACATGTTCCAGAAGGGGCAACGCCAAAAGACGGTCCAAGCGCAGGAGTTACAATGCTTACATCTTTGGTTTCTTTGTTTACTCAAAGTAAAATAAAGAAAAGCCTTGCTATGACTGGAGAAATTACACTTCGCGGAAAAGTACTTCCAGTAGGAGGCATAAAAGAGAAAATACTTGCTGCTAAACGTGCAAGAATTAAAGAAATTTTACTTTGTAAAGAAAACAAAAGTGATATTGAAGAAATTAAAGACGAATACCTTAAGGGATTAACGTTTCATTATGTGACCGATATGAGTGAAGTTATAGAAATTGCTATTACAAAACAAAAGGTGAAAAACGCAAAAAAACTATAATGCAAAACATCGATAAAATTGAGGTTTTTTTAATTATTTAAAAATAAATTATTCATACAATCGTTTTAAGATAGATTTAGTTACTTTGCGACTTTATGATAAGGAAGATTACTACTTTATTCTTTTTATTTTTTTTTACACTATCGTTTTCACAAGTTGGAGGTGAAGCAACCTATCAATTTTTAAACTTAGTGTCCTCTCCGCGTCAAGCTGCTTTAGGTGGGAAAGTGATTACTAATGTTGATTATGATGTTACCCAAGCCCTTTATAATCCAGCAACTATCAATGTAGAGATGGATAATCAATTGGCATTAAATTATACCAGTTATTTAGGGGGTATTGGTTATGGAACTGCTGCCTATGCTTATACTTGGGATAGACGAACACAAACTTTATTTGCTGGAGTAACTTATATAAATTATGGTAGTTTTGATGGTTATGATGAAAATGGTATTTCTACAGGATCTTTTACCGGAAATGAAACCGCTTTATCGGTTGGTTACGCAATGCAAATAGGATATTCCGATTTTTATTTTGGAGCAAATTTAAAGGTCATCACTTCAAAATTAGAACAGTATACATCTTTAGGAGCTGCAGCCGATTTTGGCTTAATATATATAAATGAAAATTTAGACTTTAATGCAGCTATTGCAGTGAGAAACTTAGGTTCACAAATAACAACCTATGCAGGTTTAAATGAACCTTTACCTTTTGAGATTGATTTTGGGATGTCTCAAACACTCGAACATATTCCTTTGCGTTGGCATGTTACATTCGAGAATTTACAAAAATGGCCAATTGGAAGACCAAATCCTGCTCGTGTTGTAAGCGATTTGAATGGAAATCAAACCCAAGAGAAAGTAGGTTTTTTAAATAATGCTATGCGTCATTTAATTTTAGGTGCAGAATTGTTTCCAGAAAGAGGATTTAGTATTAGATTAGGCTATAATTTTAGAAGAGCTGAAGAATTGCGAATCGTAGATCAGAGAAATTTTTCAGGATTATCTTTTGGAGTAGGAATAAAAATGAATAAAATGAGGTTTAGTTATTCACATGCTAGATATACAAGCGCTTCTAATGCTAGCTTTTTTGGTTTACAAATAGATTTACAATAATGCAAAAAATTATTATAGCTATAGACGGATTTTCATCCACAGGAAAAAGCACTATTGCAAAGCAATTGGCACTACAATTAGGGTATGTTTATGTAGATACTGGTGCAATGTATAGAGCTGTAACATTGTATGCTATGCAAAACGGCTACATTTCACAAAGTGAATTTAAAATAAGCGATTTAATATCTCAATTAAATTGCATCAAATTAAGTTTTAAGTTTAATACATCATTAGGTTTTTCAGAGATGTATTTAAATGGCAAAAATGTTGAAAAAGAGATTCGTACTTTGGAAGTTTCACATTTTGTTAGCCAAGTTTCTGCTGTATCTGAAGTTAGACGTAAATTAGTTGAACAACAGCAAAACATGAGTAAACAAGGAGGTATAGTTATGGATGGTCGTGATATTGGAACTGTTGTTTTTCCTAATGCAGACTTAAAATTTTTTATAACTGCTTCAGCAGAAACCAGAGCAAAACGACGCTTTAAAGAGCTTCAAGAAAGAGGAAACATAGTAGATTACTACGATGTACTTCATAATATTAAATCTAGAGATCATATAGATTCTACAAGAAAAGATTCTCCTTTAATAAAAGCTACAGATGCAATTGAAATTGATAACTCTGAGCTTAGCTTGGAAGCACAGTTTACTAAAATAATACAATTCGTAAAAAATGTACTAGAAAACCAGAAATAACTATCATCTTCCTTATTTAAATAAAATTAGGGAATTCCATTTTATATCTTTACTTTTGCACTCCTTTTAGCGAATTATCGGAGAGATAAAAGGAATAAAAAAACATTTTATAACACTTCTGTGTGTGACACGCTTAATTCTTCCGACGACATACAGAATACAAATTTTAATCAGCAATGGCTGAAAAAAAAGAAAAAAAAGCAGAAGCAGTTGAAACTTCAGTAGAGGCCTCAGTAACAACCGAAGTACAAGAAACAACTGAAACTCCAAAAAAAGAAGTTGAAACTCCAGTAGCAACTGAAACAAAAGAAACTAAAGAGGCTACAGAAACTCCTAAAAAAGAAGTTGAAACTCAAGTAGATCCAGAGCAATTTTTAAAAGACTTTAATTGGCACAATTACGAAGAAGGAATTGACCCTGTTGAAGATAAGACCTTAGAAGAGTTCGAAAAATTAGTAGCAGAAAATTTTGTGGATACCCTTGATGATGAGGTTGTTGAAGGAGAAGTAATTCATATTACAGATCGTGATGCAATAATTGATATTAATGCAAAATCTGAAGGTGTAATCTCATTAAACGAATTTCGATACAATCCAGATTTAAAAGTTGGTGATAAAGTAGAGGTATTAATTGATGTACGAGAAGATGCAACAGGACAATTAGTATTATCACACAGAAAAGCCAGAGTAATCAAGGCTTGGGATCGTGTTAATTCGGCTCATGATACGGGAGAAATTGTAAATGGTTTTGTGAAATGCAGAACTAAAGGAGGAATGATAGTAGATGTATTTGGAATTGAAGCATTTTTACCCGGTTCACAAATTGATGTAAAACCAATTAGAGATTACGATCAGTATGTAAACAAAACTATGGAATTTAAGGTTGTAAAAATAAACCATGAATTTAAAAACGTAGTAGTATCTCATAAAGCACTTATTGAAGCCGATATTGAGTTACAGAAAAAAGAAATCATTGGTAAATTAGAAAAAGGTCAAGTACTTGAAGGGTCAGTTAAAAATATTACATCTTACGGTGTATTTATGGATCTTGGTGGTGTTGACGGATTAGTACATATTACAGACCTTTCTTGGTCAAGAATAAATCATCCTAGTGAAATAGTTGAGTTAGATCAAAAATTAAATGTGGTAATCCTTGATTTTGATGAAAATAAATCAAGAATTCAGTTAGGTCTTAAGCAATTAAGTAAACACCCTTGGGAAGCTTTAGGTGAAGATGTAAAAATTGGAGATAAAGTAAAAGGTAAGGTTGTTGTAATAGCAGATTATGGTGCATTTATTGAAGTTGTTGAAGGTGTTGAAGGATTAATTCATGTTTCTGAAATGTCTTGGTCAACACATTTACGTTCAGCTCAAGATTTTGTAGCTGTTGGTGATGTAATTGACGCTCAAATTTTAACTTTAGATAGAGAAGACCGTAAAATGTCTCTTGGTATTAAGCAATTAACACCAGATCCATGGACAGATATTACTACAAAATATCCTGTAGGTTCCAAGCATACAGGTATTGTACGTAACTTTACAAACTTTGGTGTATTTGTTGAATTAGAAGAAGGTATTGACGGATTAATTTATATTTCTGATTTATCTTGGACTAAGAAAATAAAGCATCCAAGTGAGTTTTGTGCTGTTGGCGATAAATTAGACGTAGTTGTTTTAGAATTAGATGTTGAAGGTCGTAAATTAAGTTTAGGTCACAAACAAACTACTGAAAATCCTTGGGACAAATACGAAATTGAGTTCGCTTTAAATACAACGCATTCAGGTGATATTGAAGAGATAGTAGATAAAGGAGCAACCGTTAAATTTAATGACGATGTTGTTGCATTTATTCCATCTCGTCACCTTGAAAAAGAAGATGGCAAGAAACTTAAGAAAGGAGAGACTGCAGAGTTTAAAATTATTGAATTCAATAAAGAGTTTAAACGTGTAGTAGCTTCACATACAGCTATTTTTAAAGCAGAAGAAGCGAAGAATGTAAAAGCAGCAGCTAAAAAAGCAGCAGCAACTGAAGCAAAACCTACATTAGGAGATGCTAATGATGCGTTACAAGCGCTTAAAGATAAAATGGACGGAAAAGCATAAGCTTTTTATTCCTGCACAGACAGGAATCTCATCCTAATAAATCTAAGCCTCTCAGAAATGAGGGGCTTTTTTTGATGCAAATTTTATGTTTCTACTTTTAAAATTTTACGTTATCTTTGCATTCCAAATACGTTTGGATAGAATATGAGTCAAAAAGTGTTACTTAACGCAAAAGAGATAAACATCATTCTTCATCGATTGGCTTGTCAACTTATTGAAAATCACAACGATTTTACTGACACGGTATTAATTGGTATTCAGCCACGAGGCAAATATCTTGCTCGTAGGTTATGTAAAATGTTGAAAGATGATTATAAAATAAAAAATATACAGCTAGGGCATTTAGACATCACTTTTTTTAGAGATGATTTTAGACGTAGTGAAAAACCACTTGAAGCTAATACCACAGAAATAGATATTGAAGTTGAAAATAAAAAAATAGTATTTATTGATGACGTTTTATATACAGGACGAAGTATTCGTGCTGCTTTAACTGCTATTCAGTCTTTTGGAAGACCAAGCGAAATTGAATTATTAACTTTAATAGATAGACGTTTTAGTCGTCATTTGCCAATACAACCCGATTATAGAGGTAGGCAAGTAGATGCTATAAACGAGGAAAAAGTAAGGGTAAACTGGGTAGAAAATGATGGCGAAGATTCAGTTTATTTAATAAGTAGTTAAAATTAATTTGAATAAAAATAGGCAGATTAATACTGCCAATGAACACTAAAAAACATGAGCGAGTTAAGTGTAAACCACTTATTAGGAATCAAATATCTTAACCAGAAAGATATTCAGCTTATTTTTGAAACTGCCGACCATTTTAAAGAAGTAATCAATAGGCCAATTAAAAAAGTACCATCATTAAGAGATATTACAATTGCCAATTTATTCTTTGAGAACTCTACACGAACAAAATTATCCTTTGAACTAGCTGAAAAGCGTTTGTCTGCTGATGTTATAAATTTTTCAGCATCGCAATCTTCAGTTAAAAAAGGAGAAACACTCATAGACACAGTTAATAATATACTTTCTATGAAAGTTGATATGGTTGTAATGAGACATCCTAGTCCTGGGGCTGGAGTATTTTTATCAAAACATATTAATGCAAGCATTATTAATGCTGGAGACGGAGCTCATGAGCATCCAACACAAGCACTTTTAGATTCGTATTCAATAAGAGAACGACTGGGTGAAGTGAAAGGGAAAAATGTGGTTATTGTTGGAGACATATTACATAGTCGTGTAGCATTATCAAACATATTTGCATTACAATTACAAGGTGCTAATGTTATGGTTTGTGGGCCAAAAACACTACTTCCTAAATACATTGATAAGCTTGGAGTAAAAGTTGAAACAAACCTTCGTAAAGCACTAAATTGGTGTGATGTAGCGAACATGCTAAGAGTTCAAAACGAACGTATGGATATTAGTTATTTTCCTTCAACCAGAGAATATAAGCAACAGTTTGGTGTTAATAAAGAACTTTTAGAGTCATTGGATAAAGAAATTACAATTATGCATCCAGGACCTATAAATCGTGGTGTAGAAATTACGAGTGATGTTGCCGATTCTAATCAAGCCATAATACTTAATCAAGTAGAAAATGGTGTCGCTATTAGAATGGCTGTTATATATTTATTAGCTTCTAAAATAAAATAATAATGTATGATTTTTGATAAAGATGATAATATCTCTATTATTACTCAGGAAAAGGTATCCATTGTTGAATTAGTTAAGAAATTACAAGGCATTTATTATAGATTTAAAAATGATAATATTGTTGTAAATCTTACTAGTTTAAAGCAATTATCAACACAAGATATTATTGAGTTTTTACAAGTTTCTAATAAGCATAGAAACCAAAATCACTCGTTTGTGTTAGTGTCTGACAAAATAGATTTAGATGATGTTCCTGATGAATTGATTATTGTACCAACATTGCAAGAAGCTTATGATGTTATTGAAATGGAAGATATAGAACGAGACTTAGGATTTTAGATTATGAAGTTAACAATTCTAGGCTGTTATAGTGCAACACCTCGCATAAATACACATCCTACTTCTCAGGTATTAGAAATACGTAATCATATTTTTTTAATTGATTGTGGCGAAGGAACACAAGTACAGCTTCGAAAAAATAAAGTAAAGTTCAACCGTATTAAACATGTTTTTATTTCGCACTTACATGGCGATCACTATTTCGGTTTAGTTGGATTAATATCTACATTCAGGTTATTAACCAGAGAAGCAGATTTGCACATCTATGGACCAAAAGGACTTAAAGAAGTAATTACACTTCAAATGAAACTGTCTGATTCTTGGACAAATTATAAACTTATTTTTCATGAATTAACGTCCAAATCTTCTGAGCTTATTTTTGAAGATGATAAAGTAGAAGTACACACCATTCCTTTAGACCATCGAATATATACTAATGGGTTCTTATTTAAAGAAAAGGAAGGTGACAGAAAGCTTGATGTAGATGCAGCCGAAGATGCTAAAATTGATGTGGCTTATTACAGAAAATTAAAGCAGGGTTTTGATGTGATTAATGCAGATGATGAACTTGTTAAAAATGAAGATGTAACACTCGCTGGAAAAACGCCAAAAAGCTATGCGTTCTGTAGTGATACTGCTTATAATGAGGCTATTGTTCCAATAATTAAAGGAGTAGATATATTATATCACGAATCTACATTTCTAGAAAAATTAGCGCATTTAGCACAAAAAACAAAGCATTCTACAGCAAAAGAAGCAGCAAATATTGCAAAGCAAGCTAAAGCTAAAGTCTTAATATTAGGTCATTTTTCAACGCGTTATGATGATACAAATGATTTTAAAATTGAAGCAAACGAAATTTTTGATAATGTAGAACTAGCTCGTGAAGGGAAAGTATTTGAGATTTAGTTATTTCTTGTAACTTGCATTGGTATTATGGAAAAAGACCTTAGTAATTATCGAAAATCTTATCAGAAAGGAGCTTTACTTAAAAGTAATGTGCCTGAAAACCCTATGGAGTTGTTTCAAAAATGGTTTTACGAAGTTGATAATTCAAATACTATTGATGAGGCCAACGCAATGACGCTTTCTACAATTGGATTGGACGGTTTTCCTAAGAATAGAGTAGTATTACTTAAAAAATATACGTATGAAGGGTTTATTTTTTATACCAATTATAATAGCGAGAAGGGGAAAGCAATAGCACATAATCCAAATGTATGTGTATCCTTTTTTTGGCATGCAGCCGAGCGGCAAATTATTATTAAAGGTAAAGCTGAGCGTATAGCTGAAAATTTAAGTGATGGGTATTTTGAAATGCGCCCTAGAGGCAGTCAGTTAGGAGCTATAGTATCTAATCAAAGTGAGGTAATACATGATAGAACTGTTTTAGAAAACAAGCTTAAACAGCTTGAAAACGATTTTAAATGTAAAGATAT
>CAZQBE010000048.1:0-10964 GCA_964591595.1 uncultured Flavobacteriaceae bacterium | reverse complement strand
CTTTTATCTTTTTTAGCAAACTTTAAAAAGCCAGCATTTAAGTTTTTAAAGGAGATTATACCAGCTTCAATAGGATGCGCGAAAGGGCTGTTTTTATTTAGCATATACGCATACATAAGCACTTGGAAACTTTTGCTATACTTTATATAATCTGTTGTAATGTCTTCCCAGTTAACAATCTCTACTTTGGGTCGTTCTACCTTTCCAGTTTTATAATCTATTATTCGCATAGACCCATTATATTCATCTACACGATCTACCTTTCCTTTAAGATGGACAGGAAAATCTAACTCTGGAATATCTATATTTACATTTAAGTCTGTTTCTATTTGAAGTATTTTAATGGTATTACCTTTCTGTAGTGCTTTAATTTCAGAGTTTAAAAAGTTAGACACATAACGTTTGGCTATTTCGAAAATGATGCGGTTTTTGCCTTTAGTAATATCGCCAGCCTTATAAATATCTTGAAAATGACGCATAATTGTGTTTTCTATTTTATGCTTCATTTCATTTATTAAAGCCACGGAAAGCATCTGGTTTTCTAAAGGTTTATAGAGATCTTCAAGCGTATTATGTATAACAGTTCCTAAAGTGTTTGCCGCTACTGTTTCTTCAACATTATCAAGCTCTTTAATATCAAGTATTTTTTGATAATAAAAAGCTATAGGATTCCTTATATAGTTGGTTAAAGCAGAAGGCGACAATCCTTTTTCTGCTATGGATTGTATTTTTAGGAGGACATCTTTTGTTTTATAAATTTCTACTATCTGCTTTTTAATTTGAGGCGTTTTAGGAGTAACTATGGTTTGTGTTAAGTTGTGAATACCTTCTATTTCTAACTGAGTGATAAACCTGCTTTTTTCTCCACCATTTAACACATCTGGCTCAGTATTGTAAATAATGTAAACCTTTTTTGCGCGTTGTAATAGCCTGTAAAAATGATAGGTGTAAACAGCATCTTTTTCTTTGTAAGTTGGCATTCCATTTTCCCGTTTAACATCAAACGGAATAAAAGAATTATTGCTTTTTCCTGAAGGCAAAATACCTTCATTTACCGAAGAGATTATAACAGTTTCAAAATCTAAAACGCGGGATTCCAACATTCCCATAATTTGAAGCCCTTGTAAAGGTTCTCCTTTAAAATCTAAGGATTCACTACTTAATAATTCTTTATATAAGTTATATAACACCCCAATTGTATTTATGTAGTTGTATTTAGAATTAAGTTCTTTAAGCATATTAAACACCTCATTAAACTTATATAAATATTCTAGAGTTAAAAGATTTTCGCTTTTATTCTCTTGTAAAGATGCCTTAACTTTTAAAATAAGGGACAAACAATTTTGTAGTGCGATGTTTGGATTATTTTTCCAGTTACTAAACAACAATGTAATTAGGACTTCTTTTTTAGGCTCCAATTTTATAAGACTAGCTGCTGTTAAAAACGCGAGATTATTAACATGAATTTTTTCAATAATTCCTTCTGCTAAATCACAATCTTTATTTATAAATAAGGGTCTGATGAATTGATGGGCTAGAACTGCAATAACATTTTTATAATAAAATGAAGGGTTGTTGTCTTTTTGTAACACAAATAATTGATCAAACAATGATGCCAGAGGAATTGATTGTAATGGGAAACCCATTGTTATATTTAGAGCCTCTATATTATTTGGGATTGAATTTAATACTGGAATTAATAAGTTCTCGTCTCCCAGAACGACAGCTGTATTATTTAAGTGACCATTTTCGGTTTTTAGGGTTAAAAGTAGTTCACCAATATATTTTGCTTGACCAACATTTTTTGGAATTCCAATAATGGAAATATGCTTTTCTTCGGAATAATTATTCTGTATCCATTTAAAAGACGCGTTTTTAAAATACTTCCAGGAATTTTTATAATCTCTAATAAAAAACCCAGCATCATGGTAAGAATTCTTTATAAAAGCTGTATCGGTATCCCAATAAATATGAGCAATATCATTGTGAAGTAGCTCTTGAATAATAGTAGACTCGGCAGAGTTTAAAGCATTAAAACCAAGGAAAATATGTTGCTTTGAATTATTAAATTGAATATAACTCTCTAAATTACCAACAGCTTCTTTATAAATTAAGCCTTGATAACCTAATCCTTTATTAATTAGATTAGTTGAAAGGCTTTCATAATATGTGTTTAAGGAATTCCAAAAAGATAAATAATTTTGTACTAATTGCGTTTGATTTTTTTCTAGCGACCAATGATTAATATCCTGTATGGCGCTTAAATAATTAAAAATAGTCTTTGAGGAAATTAAATAACGATCTATTTCGTTAAAATCTTGTAAGAGTGTTTGCGCCCATTTTGAAAATGTATCAAAAGAATCTAAACTTTCTTTTGGGGTAAGTTGAAGATATACTTCATAAAACTCGAAAAGAAGCTCTGTATTTGCAAGTTGTTTAAGTTGTGATAGTTCTTCTACAAATTCTTCGATACTTAAAATAGTAGGAGCGAAAATTGTTTGAGAAGTGATGTTAGATAATTCATGTTTTAAAAATGTTCCTGCACGTTTACTGGGAAGAACAAAAGTAAGTTGAGAGATATCAACGAACTTACTTTTTAAGTTTATTAGAACATCATGGATAAAACTTGTCATTGTATAAAAATAAAAAACGCTTCGAAATTTCGAAGCGTTTTTTAAACTTATTTAATGTGAAGAATTAGTTTTTAACTAAGTTAATTTCAACCCTTCTGTTATTTGCTTTTCCTGCTCTTGTATCATTAGATGCAATAGGATTACTTTCACCATAACCTTTAGCAGTAAGTCGGTTAGAAGCGATGCCATTGTCGATTAAATAATGCATAACAGCATTAGCTCTAGCATCTGATAATTTCATGTTTGATGCTTCACTACCCACGCTGTCAGTATGACCTTCAATTGCAAATTCAGCTTTCGAGTAATCTTTTAGGATAGCTATAATGTCGTTTAATACACCTTGAGATTGTTCTTTGATAGAAGATTTTCCAGTATCAAACAATATTGTTTTGGCGTAAGCATTTAATGCTTCTTTAACAGCTTCAGTTACTTCGGGGCAGCCATTATTAGCAACAGTTCCTACTTCATTAGGACATTGATCATCTTTATCTAAAACACCATCACCATCACTATCAGGCCAAGGACAACCATTATTTGCAGAAGGACCAGCTTCATTAGGACAATTGTCATCGCCATCAATAATACCATCATTATCAGCATCAGGACATCCAGCTAAAGATTTTAAACCAGGTGTGTTAGGACAATTATCGTTATTATCAGAAACGCCATCACCATCACTATCAGGACAACCGTTAAATTCAGCTAAACCAGCCTCGTTAGGACAAGTGTCTTTTGCATCTTCAATGCCATCACCATCACTATCAGGACAACCGTTAAATTCAACTAAACCAGGCACATCTGGACATGCATCTTCGTGGTCATATATACCATCACCGTCGGTGTCTTTACCGCCAAACTTAAAGGATACCCCAACTGAATGTTGAAAATGAGTAACTAAATAATCCTCAAAAGAATGTTTGTAGCTAGATTGTACAGTTAAACCAATGTGCTCCGAAAACCAAAAGTTAAAACCTAAAGTTCCATTTAAAGTTCCAGCACCTACTTTGTCAACCCAAGTATAACCACCACCTACTCCTAAATAAGGCTCAAATGTATTCCAGTTTAATAAATTTCCAAGGTTGTATTTTATAATACCATCTACACCAATATAACTTAACCCATTTTCTAAATCTGCATCACCAAAAGATTCTATATTGTTAATAGATCCTGTAACCCCAAAAGAGAAATCATCTCCGATATATTTAGAGGCAGTGAACGTTGATAAAGACGTCACTATATTAAAGTGTTTATAATCAAAGAAACTATCAAAATAACCACCAAGGGGAGCATCTTGATTTGTAGGGTAAAAGTCAACAACGTTAACCCCAAAGCTGAATTGCCAAGAGTTGTTTTCGTCTTGCGCATTTGCGTTGCTATAACCAATTACTAGCAACAAAGCGAACATTAATCTGCTAAGATTTTTCATATTCTATAAATTTAATTTTAAGTGTTAATTGTAAACAAAAGTAAGATGTTAAATGTTATTAACAAAGACAAATATAGTAAAATATTGATATTTTTTGATTAAAACGCCTTTGTTTAGAAGCATTTTACACAATATTCAACTTTTGCCCAACCTTAATAAAGGCATTAATGGCTTTATCTAAATGATATTTTTTGTGCGATGCTGAGAGTTGTACTCTAATTCTTGCCTTTTCTTTAGGAACAACTGGAAAAAAGAAACCAGTAACATAAATTCCTTCTTTAAGTAACATATTTGCCATAGTTTGAGATAATTTAGCATCATATAACATTACAGGAACTATAGCAGAATCCCCATTTACAATATCAAATCCAGCAGCTTTCATTCCTTTTTTAAAATAATTAGTATTCCACTCTAATTTATCTCTTAAAGAGATGTCATCTGTGAGCATATCAAAAACTTTAATTGAAGCTCCAACAATTGCAGGCGCTAAAGAATTTGAAAACAAATAAGGTCTTGAACGTTGACGAAGCATATCAATAATTTCCTTCTTACCTGTAGTATATCCTCCCATTGCTCCACCAAGTGCCTTTCCTAAGGTGCCTGTAATAATGTCAATTCTATTTAGTACATTTTTCTCTTCCAGAGTCCCTCGCCCAGTTTTGCCAATAAATCCCGCAGCATGACATTCATCAATCATTACCATAGCATCATACTTGTCTGCTAAATCACATATTTTATCAAGGGAAGCGACTATTCCGTCCATTGAGAACACACCATCAGTTACAATAATTTTAAAGCGCGTATTATTAGCATTCGTATCTTGTAATTGTTTTTCAAGATCTACCATATCATTATTTTGATAACGATATCTGGCTGCTTTGCATAATCTAACGCCATCAATTATTGAGGCGTGATTTAAAGAATCAGAGATTATCGCATCTTCTTTGGATAGCAAAGGTTCGAAAACCCCACCATTTGCATCAAAAGCAGCAGCGTATAAAATAGTGTCTTCAGTTTGATAGAAATTAGAGATTTTTTTTCTAACTCTTTATGAATATCCTGTGTACCACAAATGAATCTAACAGAAGACATACCAAAGCCGTGCGTGTCCATCGTGTCTTTTGCGGCTTGAATAACATCTGGATGCGAGGATAACCCTAAATAATTATTGGCACAAAAATTTAATACTTTTTCACCTGTACTCAAGGTGATTTCTGCTCCTTGAGCAGATGTAATAATGCGTTCTTCTTTGTAAAGCCCATTATCTTTTATGTCTTGAATTTCCTTTTGGAGATGCTCTTTTATATTTCCGTACATGCTATTATTTTTTGCAAATTTAAACTTCTTTTATTTCTAAAGTATCATTAACATATATAAGAATTTTTTTACTCACAATAAAGTTCATATCTAATAATGCATTACCATAACCCTCAAGTTGAAAGGCATGCTTTGTGTCAGGGGTTCCTGTTTTATAATCTATTATTACAACCTCATTTTTATCGTTTATTACTAACCTGTCTGGACGCAAAGTAAATCCTTGTTTTGTAATAATATCTTTTTCATTATAAATAATATTTTCAGAATTAAAATAAGACGATAATTGGGAATGTTCAACAATATTTAAAACAATACTTTTTAATTCATCAAATTGAAGGGGATTTATTATCCCAGAAAGCAAGAAGTTATCCAGTATAATATCAATATCCATTTTTGTTTTTATTTGAGACATAATATTATGAATAAGGTTTCCTTTTTCAATAGCTTCTTTTTGCATGGTGTCCCAGAGATATCCTGAATTGGTAATTATTTTAATATTGTGATCTCTTTTGGATGTTGAAATAAAAACCCGCTGTTCAATTGCATTCAAACTTAGCTCTGTTGCTGAGGATATTTTTGCGGAATTTCCAAATTCATAAAACGACGTATTTTCATCCCATTTTTTAATATGTTTTAAATAATTAATAAACATGCCAGAGAAAAAGCTTAAGTTTTCATTGCTATTTTCATCCACTTTTGTACTACTTATAATATACAACTGCTCAATAGCTCTTGTTAATGCAACATAAAGTAAATTGATGTTGTCTAATTCTAATTCGGCTTGGTGTTGGTTATATATTGTTACACTTGTTTCGCTGTAATTTTCAAAATCTTTATTATAGTTTAACAAAGCATGGGAAAACCCATGATATGTTTCAGGGTCTACAGGCAGCCATTCTTTAGGGTTTATTTCTTTGTAAATATTTAAATCCGCATAAGGGAAGATTACAATAGGAAATTCTAATCCTTTAGATTTATGAATGGTCATAATTTGTACCGCATTTTTACCTTGAGGCAATACAATGTTTAAAGTTTCCTTTTTAGTGTCATAGTAATCAATAAATTGAGATAAACCCGAATGATTTTTCTGTGAATAGTCTAACACAAAATCAAGATAAAACTGTACATAGGCGTTTGAAATTTTCACCAGATTAAAACAACTAATAATAGTCTCTATAGCTTCATATATAGGAAGTTGCAAAACATCTTGATATCTAAACGAAATTCCGTAATCTTTAAGAGCTTCAAAAAACAGGATAACTTCAAGCTTAATAAAAGTTGTTAAAAAGGAATGTTTTTCTGTAATATTAAATTTATAATCTGCTAAAAAATTTAAAATTTCAATTTTTGCAATACTATTTTGTGGTTCAAGGATAAATTTTAGCATATTGCTTATAAAATTTACTTCTGGTGACCTATGGAGTAATAATGTTTCAGACGAAACAATATCAATACCTATGTTGCTTAGGTGATTTGCTATAGCAAAGCCTTCTTTTTTCTTTCTTACTAAAACACAAATATCTTTGAACTGAAAACCCTTATTTATACAATTCTCAATAATTTCAACAACGTTTTTGGGGTAAACCTCGTCACGATTATCATTTTTATCAATGTCTAAAAAGTTTAAACTTACATAACCTTGTTCATTTATAGATGAATTTTGATGACTTTTACTGTAAAGATTTTCATATTCTTTTTTACTGAATATAAAAGAGGAAAGGTGGGTAAAAAAAGCATTGTTAAAATCAACAATCGCTTTATAGCTCCTATAATTTGTTGGTAAATGTGTTTTCTCTGGTTTAATAAAAAACGGATTATCAGTATTACATAAACCAATAAACTGCTCTGCTTTTCCACCTCGCCATCGGTAAATAGCTTGTTTAGCATCACCGACAAGCATTGCACTACCATTTTCGCTTGATAAAGAATTTTGTAATAACGGAATTAAATTTTCCCATTGCATAACAGAGGTGTCTTGAAATTCATCTATAAAATAATGTCTAAATTTTTCTCCTATACGCTCATAAATAAACGGAGAAGGCTGGTCTTTGATTTGATTACTAATAATGGCGTTAAATTCTGAAATCAATAAAATGTTTTGCTCTTCTTTTAAGGTAATTAATTCTTTGTTTATTAAATTTAGAACAGACAAAGGTGTTATGTTTTTATAGAAGTTTTTAAGAAACTTACGATGGAAGACATCTTGCTTTGTTTTGTCAAAAGCTAAGATTAATTGGGATTGTATATCAGTAATTACCGAAGCTATTTCTTGATTAATTCTGTTCGGGTACAGTTGCTCATTATTTATTAAACGGGTTTGCCAATTACTATCAAATTTAATATCAAATCGCTTATTAGATAAATTTATAAAATGCTTTGGCAGAGAACTTCTTGAGAAATCATTATGCTCTAAACCACACTCACTAATTAAGGTTAACACATTATCCGATACTTCAACTATTGTAGTTTCTAAAGCAGTAATTTTTTCTTTTAAACCAGATTTGAGCACTTTAAAATCGTCTAAAGACTCTCCTTTTAGAGCTTCAATAAAAGGTAAATCATTTTCATTGATTAATAGTTTTGCGATGTTATAAAAATCTAAAGAAATGTCCCAGCTTTTATCTTCATCTGCTTTTTCAAATGCAAAAGCTAATAATATTTCGGTGAGATTTTTGTCAATACCTGCTTTTGCAATAAGTCTATCAACGGCTTCATTTAATACAGTATCTGTTTCTAACTCTACTTCAAAATTCATTGAAAGACTTAAATCACGAGCAAACGTTCTAATGAGTTTCTGAGTAAATTTATCGATGGTAGAAACATCACAAGCAGCATAGTTATGCGCAATATTATATAAAAGTGTTTTAGATTTGTTGTGCACTATATCTGGCTGCATTGTTAACTCTTCACAAATCATTTCAAACATTGAACTTGGAGATTCTAAAATGTTTTTGTCGGCAAACGTTTTTAAGGTTTCAATAATGCGTTCTTTCATTTCACCTACAGCTTTGTTAGTAAATGTAATAGCAAGAATATACCTATAAGCGTCTTTTTTATTTGAACTAAAAAGCACTTTTAAATATTCTTTTACAAGAGCGAATGTTTTACCACTCCCTGCTGAAGCATCATATATGTTGAAAGAATTGAAACTCAATAAAGAAAAATTTTATACCAAAATAGGTAAACTTAATAACATATTAAGGTAAATTTTAAAGCTTTATTGTAAATTTGATTTGAAAATAAATATTAATATAAAAACAAAATATTATGGCTTTTGAATTACCAAAATTACAATACGCATACGATGCCCTAGAGCCCTATATTGATGCACGAACAATGGAAATCCACCATTCAAAACATCATAATGGGTATACAACAAAATTAAATGCCGCAGTTGAAGGATCTGATTTAGAAGGAAAATCAATTGAAGATATTCTTAACAAGCTTGATATGAATAATGGTGCTGTTAGAAATAACGGAGGAGGGTTTTACAACCACTCATTATTTTGGGACGTAATGAATCCCGAAGGAAAAGGACGATTATCTGGAGAACTTAAAGATGCAGTTGAGGCAACTTTTGGTTCGTTTGATAATTTTAAAAGTGCATTTAGCAATTCAGCCGCAACTCGGTTTGGCTCAGGATGGGCTTGGTTATGCGTTCATAATGAAGGAGCTGTTGAAGTGTGTTCTACACCAAATCAGGACAATCCATTAATGCCAGGAGTAACTTGTGGAGGCACACCAATTTTGGGCTTGGATGTATGGGAACACGCATACTATCTAAACTATCAAAACAGAAGACCAGATTATATTGAAGCCTTTTTTAATGTAATTAATTGGAATGAAGTTGAAAGACGTTATGCCGAAGCAAAATAGGCTTAGTTAATAAATAAAAATAAAAAAGGTGAACAGATGTTCACCTTTTTTGCCCCAAATCTACCATAAACTTAACCTACTTATGTTATGGTGAGGTAAATATAACATTGATTATTTCTATTAATTCAATTTATTGGTTAAAACGCTTATATATTAGTCTAACAGTGAATAGCAAAAATTAAGCAATATCCTGTAATACAAGGATAATACTATAAAAAAATAAGGGTAAATTTTTTGTTTTCAATGAGTTAGAAGACGATCTGAAAAATAAAAAAAGGTGAACGAGAGTTCACCTTTTTTTGCCCCAAATCTACCATGAACTTAACCTACTTATGTTATGGTGACACTAAAGTATATGTATTTTAGAGAAAGCCTATAAATATTAGATGAACTGCATTTTTTTTAGTTTAAAGGCTAGTTTTTATAGACAAACTGATGAAAAACATTTTTTTTCGTTAATATGCACGTTCATTATTTCCTTCATAAAAATTGATGAAAGCTCTATTAACTACTCGGTTACCACCAACGGTTGGGTAGTTTCCTGTAAAGTACCAATCTCCTAAGTTTTTTGGACACGCTTTATGAAGGTTTTCAACCGATTGAAAAATGATATTTACTTCTGCGTTTAAGTTTTTATCACTCAGCAACTCAGAAATTTTATTTGAGATTTGTTCTGCTGTAAAAGGGTTGTAAATATCTTTCACAAAATTCATAACATCTTTATCCTCTAAATCTATTTGAGCTTTACACTTCTTGTATACTTCGTCTACAATAGAATAAAGATTATTATCTTTTAATAAGGCTAAGGCTGCTTTAAAAGCAATAAGACTTTCTAAATTTGCCATATCAATACCATAACAATCAGGATAGCGAATTTGAGGTGCAGAAGACACAACTACTATTTTTTTTGGATGCAAACGATCCAACATTTTAAGAATACTCTTTTTTAATGTAGTCCCACGAACAATACTATCGTCAATAATAACCAAATTATCTTCTGGTTTTATAACACCATAGGTAACATCATAAACATGAGCTACCAGGTCATCCCTACTACTATCTTCTGTTATAAAAGTGCGGAGTTTTACATCTTTAATAGCAATTTTTTCTATTCTAGGATGTTCAGATAAAAGTGCCTTTACATTTTTTGCCGATAATGACCGTTGTCCATTTAATATAACATCAGTTTTCTTTTTGTTTAAATAGTCTTCTACAGTTTCTATCATTCCAAAAAAAGACGTTTCAGCAGTATTTGGGATATAAGAAAAGACCGAATTCTTAATGTCATGATTTATGGCATCTAATACTTTAGGCATTATTAATTTGCCTAGTAATTTTCGTTCCTTATAAATTTCGGCATCACTTCCTCTTGAAAAGTAGATGCGTTCAAAAGAGCATGCTTTTCGCGCTAAAGGCTTCAAAATTTGTGTAATAGATACTTCTCCAGATTTTTTAGTAATTATAGCATGTCCAGGATCTAGTTCCTTAACATCTTCAAACGCTACATCAAAAACAGTTTGAATTACAGGGCGCTCCGAAGCAACTACCACGATTTCATCATCTTTATAATAATATGTTGGACGAATACCCGCAGGATCTCTAAGCACAAAAGAATCGCCATGACCTAATAGTCCCGCCATAGCATAACCACCATCCCAATTTTTTGCAGCTTTTTTTAAAATTTTTGCAACATTTAAACGCTCAGCAATAAG
>CAZQBE010000047.1:0-10979 GCA_964591595.1 uncultured Flavobacteriaceae bacterium | reverse complement strand
GAAAAATATATATTTATCTATTGAATCAAATATTAAAAGGACGATATTTAAAAGATCAAATAATTCTTGACGCAGGCTGTGGTAGTGGAAGAAATTTAAAATGGTTTTACAATAATTCGTATACAATTTTTGGAATTGATAACGACACCAGTAAAATTAAAGAAATCAGAAAACTATATATAGAGCAAAACGAAAATTTTACAGTAAGCTTAGTTGAAAATATGTCTTTTGAAGATGAATCTTTTCATCACATTATTTGCAATGCAGTCTTACATTTTGCAAAAAATGAAACTCATTTTTATAATATGTTTTCAGAATTAGTTAGAGTTTTAAAACCAAATGGTTCTTTGTTTGTTAGAATGACTTCAGATATAGGAATTGAAGATAAGGCTCTTCATTTAACAGACGGAGTTTATACATTGCCAGATAAAACAGAACGTTTTTTGCTAACAAAATCGCTATTAGAAAAAATAATAAAAAAGTATTATCTTTCTTTTTTAGAACCTTTAAAAACAGTTAATGTAAATGATAAAAGAAGTATGACTACTTTAGTTCTTCAAAAATCATAATAAATTAAACTCATGGATAAATATTTAGAGGCATTTAGTAATGCTTTTTTTGGAACAATTGATTGGACATGGAAATCCATCATTTTTGAAGTGCCATGGTATACCAATTATTTTTGGGGTTTAATAGTCATTTCCTTAGTTGTTTGGTTATTAGAAATTGCATTTCCTTGGCGTAAAAGTCAAGGGGTATTTAGAAAAGATTTTTGGTTAGATGCGTTTTATATGTTTTTTAACTTTTTCATTTTTGCAATTGTTATTAGTGGCTTTTATAAAGTATTAGAAATAGGATTTGGCAACTTTGGAGTTTCATCAAGTAGTTTGTCTTTAATAAATGTATTGATTTGGTCAAAATGGGCGCAATTATTACTTTTCTTTGTGTTTAACGATTTTGTACAGTGGTTTACCCATGTATTGTTGCACAAATATAATTTTTTATGGCAGTTTCATAAAGTACACCATAGTGTAAAAGAAATGGGATTTGCAGCGCACTTGCGTTACCATTGGATGGAAAACATTTTGTATAAACCGTTAAAGACATTTGTTGTGATGCTTCTTGTAGGAGGGGAGCCCATGGATGCCTTTATTGTACATTTTATAGCCATTACTATTGGGCATTTAAACCACGCTAATATTAAAATAACTTGGGGACCATTAAAGTATATTTTTAATAATTCGGTCATGCATTTATATCATCATATTAAGGCATTACCTGAAAAGAGAGAGAAAGGTATAAACTTTGGAATAAGTTTAAGTGTTTGGGATTATATTTTTAAAACTAATTATGTTCCAGAAGATAGTGGGACTATTGAATTAGGCTTTCCGGATGAAGATAAATTTCCAAAAGGTTTTTTCGGACAGTTTATTTATGGATTTGGAAAATCTAAAAAGTAGAGGCACAAACATTTTTTTCAAATCGTAAGCTTATTTATTGTTCAATATAAATGAATAAAAAAAAGTATCATAAACAATTAAAAGTCTTAGCAAATAAAATATTTTTATTTTGCTCTTTAATTTTACTTTCAACAATTTTATTACTTGTTATTGTTTATGGTGGTTTCAAAAAAGAAGAAATCGCTATTGAAGATTATTCCTTTGAGCTTTTCACTATTAATAATTATATCTCAGAATTAGATAATTCTGAGCTCAATTTAGAAATAAAATATGGTTTTGAACTTTTTAAAAGTACTCCAAAATACCTTGGGCCAAACAACGGAAATGTTCAAATGGCTTATGCAGGCAACAACTTATCTTGTAATAACTGCCACTTATTTGGTGGTACTAAACCATATTCGGCACCTTTAATAGGCGTTGTTAGTCGTTTTCCACAATTTAGAGGGAGGGAAAATAAAATGGGAAGTATAGAAGAACGCATAAACGGTTGTTTTGAACGGAGTATGAATGGAAAAATGATGCCTCCAAATAGTAAGGAGATGAAAGCTTTTGTAAGTTATTTAAAATGGTTAGATAGATTTGTAGATGCAGATGGTACATATAAAGCAGAAGGATTTGTAACTATTAAAATACCAAATAGACCTGTTAATTTAGAAAACGGTAAGCGTATTTTTGAAACTCTTTGTTATGTGTGTCATGGGAATGATGGACAAGGAAAGCAATTAAAAAATTCTTTAGTATATCAATACCCTCCGTTATGGGGAGACGACTCTTTTAATAATGGTGCAGGGATGAATAGAGTAATTACTGCAGCACAATTTATTAAATCTAATATGCCCTTCGGCGCAACTTTTGACAATCCTTTGTTAACCGATGAAGAAGCTTATGATGTTGCTGGATATATTAACCAACAACAAAGACCAATAAAGGCTAACCCAGAAAAAGATTTTCCAGATTTAAAAAGAAAACCGGTTTCAACGCCATACCCTCCTTATGCTGATGACTTCTCTGTACAACAACACCAAATGGGACCTTTCCAACCAATTATAGATTACTACATGCTAAGATATGGTATGAAAAAAACGAAATAAAATAAAAGATTATTTTGTATTTTATTAATTATCAACTAATTAGTTATTTTTATTTATAAATTTACTATATTTGGTTACTCCCTTTTTTGAACTTAAGCATGCCCCTTTTCTTTGGATTGTAATCAACTAAATTCTATAATAAATGAAAATTGACAATTCAAATTCGAGAAGAACTTTTTTGGGTTCATTAGCACTAGGTGCTGCAGCAAGTAGTTTATCTCTTTTAACTAATCCATTAAATGCCACTAATTCGTTTACGACAGAAACGATGTTAGAAGCAGACGAATGGTTTAATAATATTAAAGGTAAACATAGAATAGTTTACGATGGGTCAACGCCACATGGAGGACTACCAATTCTTTGGAATTTTGCATTTTATTTATCTAACAATCAAACGGGAACAGCCGATGAAGATATGACAGCTATGACCGTATTAAGACATAATTCTATTCCATATGCACTAGAAGACCGTCTATGGGAAAAATACCCTCTTGGTGAA
The DNA here is from genome assembly GCA_964591595.1 of uncultured Flavobacteriaceae bacterium. GTDB lineage: Bacteria > Bacteroidota > Bacteroidia > Flavobacteriales > Flavobacteriaceae > JAADHG01. The sequence continues at coordinate 7,929 of CAZQBE010000047.1, read as the reverse complement.
TTTTTTAAGATAACCGACAACAGTAAGAAAGCGCCTTCAACTAGAAATACAGTGTACGAACCACAAGATGGTGATTTCCCAATTCCAGGAGTTGATGGTTTAAAACGTATGCAAGAGCGCGGAGCAATGTTTTGTGTTTGTAATTTGGCTCTTAATGTGTATAGTGGTTTTATAGCTCAAGGTATGGGTTTAGATGCTACTGAAGTTTATAATGATTTTGTGAGTGGGGTACTCCCAGATATACAAATTGTGCCTTCAGGTGTTTGGGCTTTAGGGAGAGCGCAAGAGAAAGGTTGTGGCTATATATTTGCTGGAGAGTAATACTTTAAATTAGAACACATGAAAAAATATATAACATTAGTATTAGCATTTTTCTTTGTACTTAATTTATCTGCACAAGAAAAACCAGTAAAAATTGTTTTTGATGTTACGAGTAGTAATCCTAAAGTACATCAATCAGCAATAAGACATGTAAAGTTTATGTCTCAAGCCTATCCTGATTCTAAGTTTGAAGTTGTTATGTATAGTGGGTCGATTGATATGGTGTTGAAAGATAAATCTTCAGTTGCTGAAGATATTGAAACTTTGGCAAAAAATGACAATATAAGTTTTGTTGTTTGTCAGGGTACAATGAAACGGCATAAAATTTCAGACAATCAATTAATTCCAGGATTAAGACAAGTGCCTGATGGGATTTTAGAAATTATTGTAAAGCAAAAGGAAGGCTGGGGCTATATTAAAGAAGGGCAGTAGTTTTAAATTTAATGATTATGAAAAAAGTATTATTAATTACGTTTTTATCGAGTATACTATTTGCTTGTAACAAACAAACTGGTGATGCTACATACCAAGATAATCAAGCAATTGAAGTAAAAGAGGTCGTTAAAGAAAAACCTTTGAGACTTATTTTTGACGTCACAAGCAGTAATGTAAAAACACACCAATCTGCAATGCGACATGTAAGTGCAATGGCTGAAAGTTTCCCAGATTCACAATTTGAAGTTGTTGTGTATAGTGGAGCTCTTGATATGGTTATGTCTGATAAATCAACGGTAGAAGATGCTATTTTAAAATTTGCTGATAATGATAATGTAACCTTTAAATTATGTGCAACTACAATGAAAAGGGGTGGAGCGGATAAATCTATGCTTATTAAAGGCGTAGATGTTGTGCCAAACCCTCTCGTGCAAATATACAGCAGACAGAAAGAGGGTTGGGGATATATTAAAGAAACAAATAATTAAATATTTTAAAACTTATTTTTTAATTGAGAAGCCACTTTATAAAGTGGCTTTCTTTTTTGGTATTTATATTTACTATTTATAGTAATTCTATTGTTCCGTGGCTTAGTTTAATACTACCGTCATGCTCTAATTTTTTGAGCAGTCTTGAAATAACTTCCCTTGAAGAACCAAGGTCATAGGCTATTTGCTGATGCGTTGTTTGAAGAACTTTAGTGTTTTTTAGTATCACTTCTTTTTTTAAATACTCTAACAATCTTGTGTCTTTATTCGAAAAAGTAAGTATTTCTATAACATTTAGTAATTCATCATATTTCATATTAAATAAGTCGTAAATAAACTCATTCCATTTTGGATATTTTTTAGCAATAGCAATAGCTTTATCCGCTGGGATAACAACTATTCTCGAATCCTGTTCAATAACTGCTTTTATTTGGCTTGTTTCATTTCTAAATAACGTTATTAAAGACATAGCACAACTCTCTCCTGGCTTAATGTAATATAGAAGTACTTCGTTGCCATTTTCAGACTCTTCTTTAAAAACTTTTGCCAAACCAGATATAAGCAACGGAATTACTTTGATGTAACCTCCTTGTTTTAAAATGGTAGTTCCTGCTTTAAATTCATGTATTTGACTTATAGAAATTAACTCATTTTTAAGTTCTGGCATTTGAGCCAGTTTAGGGAAGTATGTATCTAAAGCTTCAGAAATCACAATTTGTTTTTTATAAACTTAATGAATAATTCATCATCTTTTCTTCTTTTATTATATTTATAACATCTATCCATAATTTCAATATTAAAATATGGTTTGAAATAACCCAAATATTCCTTTTTATTTCCACCAAATGGAGGATGGTCTTGATATAAAGGAACATTAAAAAGCAACCCTGCTAACTTACCGTTTTTTGTTAAAAGTTCAGCCATTTTTTTGGCATAGTCAGGGCGTAAACTTGGGTGTAATGCACAGAAAAAGGTTTGTTCAATAATTAAGTCAAACGCCATGTTTAGTTTAAAAAAATCATTGTGTATTAGATGTTTTTCTGGAAAATTGGGTACTCTATCTTTAATATTTTCTAAGGCTGTTTTAGATAAGTCTACTACATACACATTTTTAAATCCTTTTTTGTTTAAACATTCTGCTTCATAAGAGTTGCCTCCACCAGGAATAAGGATTTTTATGCTTTTATCTGTAAGCTGATCAAAATACGTTTTAAGAGGAGTTGAAACTTTTCCTAAATCCCAACCTGTAACTTTAGTTTTATAACGATTGTCCCAAAACGCTTCATTTAAATCCATGTATTATGAATTATTGTTTTTTCCAAGCTTTATAACCGCCATTAAGATCATAGATTTCTTTAAACCCCAATTTTGCTAATATTTTTGAAGCTTTGCCACTTCTGCCGCCACTTTTACAATATAAATACAAGGGCTTTTCTTTGTCGAGTGTTAGAAGGGTTTCTTTAAAATTTGATGAAAAGTAGTCTATAAGTGTCGCGTTCGCAATATGTCCGCCTTCATATTCTTTAAGAGTTCTAACATCGATTAATTGAATTTCAGGATTTGTTATTCCTTTTTTGAAAGCTGCAACATCTAATAGTTGAATAGGATCTTTTGTTTGAACTATTTCTTCTGTTTGGACTGTTTTAGAGTCTTTAACTTCTTCTTTTGTTTGCGATTTGCAACTAAAAAAGATGCTTAAAGTTATTAGTAACAACATTATTTTTTTCATAATCTTTGTTTTAGTAAGAGTTTATTTTCAAGTCTAAATGTATTAATATAAAAAGGAGTATCAAAATAATTATTTTAATACTCCTTTTAGTTATAATTAACCAATTAAATATACTACGTTATGTTTATAGTATTACATTTCAGGAATTATCATTTCTCCATTCCAGCTTAAAATACCACCTAATAGATTGTAGGTGGTTTTTATACCAAGACTTTCTAATACTTGACAAGATTGAATACTTCTAACACCGCTTCTGCAATACACATAGTAGTTTTTTTCAACATCTAATGTGTTTGCTTTATTCATAAAAGATTGTGGGTCGTTAATATTCATTAAAACGGAATTTTTAAAAACGCCAGCCCTCCATTCATTAGGAGTTCTTGAATCAATTATAACAGCGTTATCATCATTTTCTAACAATTCTCTCCACTCTTCTTGAGTTATGTTTTTCATGTGTAAATATTATTACTTTTCAACGGTCACATGCGACATTCATTTAAGTATGACTTAGTACTATTAGCCTTTAGATATGAATGTTTCATACTTATTTTCTATACTTATGTTGATGGACAAACATAATCTGTTAGTGGTGTTCCAACCTCTTTTATAGCTTCAAACCCTCCAGCTACATCAATAAGGTTATGGATACCTCTGTTTTTTAAGATAGATGAAGCAATCATTGAACGATACCCTCCTTGACAATGAATATAAAATGTTTTGTCTTTTGGATACTTTGATACATCGTTATTTATGGTACTTAAACACATATGATTAGCATCTATTATATGTTCTGAAAGATATTCACTTTCTTTTCTTACATCGTAAATAGGCACATGTTTTTCTTCAATAGCTTTTTTAAATTCCATGGCGTAAATTGCTGTTACAGTATCATATTCCATAGCTGCTTTTTTCCACGCTTCAAATCCACCTTTTAAATACCCAATGGTATTATCAAATCCAATTCTAGAGAGTCTAGTTAAGGCTTCTTCTTCACGTCCTTCAGGGGTTATTAATAAAATGGGTTGCTTAACATCTGCGATTAAAGCCCCAACCCATGGTGCAAAATCACCATCTAATCCAATAAAAATAGAACGCGGAATATGACCTTTAGCAAACTCATCTTGATGACGAACATCTAACATAATTGCTTCAGTTTTATTTACGACTGCTTCAAATTCTAGTGGAGATAATGGTCTGTGTGCTTTTTCCATGACATTATCAAGACTTTCGTAACCATTAATATTCATTAATACGTTTTGAGGGAAATACGCAGGGGGTGCACCTAAGCCGGTTAAGAGCTCTTTAATAAATTCATCTTTGGTCATATCAGCTCGTAATGCATAATTTACCTGTTTTTGATGCCCTAAAGTATCTGTAGTTTCACTACTCATATTTTTACCACATGCTGAACCTGCACCATGATTTGGATATACAATTAAATCATCACTTAAGGGCATTATTTTTTGTCTTAAGGAGTCATATAAATAGCCGGCTAATTTTTCTTCATTTAAATCTGAAACCAGATGTTGTGCTAAATCTGGACGTCCAACATCGCCAATAAACAGCGTGTCACCAGTTACAATACCGTGTTCTTTCCCATTTTCATCAATAAGTAAATAGGTTGTGCTTTCCATGGTATGTCCAGGCGTATGGATTACTTTTATCTTGTAATCGCCAACTTCAAAAATTTGATTGTCTTCAGCAACTATTACATCATATCCAGGTTTTGCAGTTGGACCAAAAACAATTTTCCCGCCTGTTTTTTTTGCTAAATCTATATGACCACTAACAAAATCGGCATGAAAATGCGTTTCAAAAATATATTTGATTTTTGCGTCATCTAATTTTGCACGATTTATATACGGCTGTACTTCACGTAATGGGTCAATAATAGCGGCTTCTCCCTTACTTTCCATATAATAAGCAGCATGTGCCAAGCATCCTGTATAAATTTGTTCTATTTTCATCGTATTTACTTTAAATTGATTTCTCAAATGTATAAGTTGTTTACTATCTGCACAGTAACATTGGTTACATTATTGTTTTACAAAAAACTCCATGTAAAAAATAAATATTGCCATTACAAAGATAAAATAACCAAATCCTTTTTTTATTCTTTTACCATCAATAAAATTACTTAAATAGCTTCCTATAAATATTCCAATTAGTGAAAGCCCTGTAAATATGGCTAAGAATTGCCAATCAATTTCCATGGTTAGCGCATCCCCTAGAAAGAATCCTAATAGAGATTTAAGGGCTATTATAATTAATGAAGTGCCAACAGCTATTTTCATTTCTACATTTGCTAAAATAACTAGAGCAGGAATAATTAAAAATCCACCTCCTGCGCCAATCATTCCTGTAATGGCACCAACTACTAAGCCTTCAACTAAAATAAGAGGGTAATTATATTTAACTTTTCCGGAATTTCTATTCTTCTCTTTTTCTTCTTTTAACATGGAGAATGCTGCGGGAATCATTAATAGAGCAAATAGACCAAACATGCCCATGCGTCTTTTAAAATCAAAGTCACCTATAGTAAATAAAGTGTCAGGTAACATAGGAATTACATAATGCCTAACTACAGTAACACCAACAATAGCAGGAAAGCCAAAAACAAAGGCTGTACGCCAATCTACATAACCTTTAAAATGCTGTTTTATACCTCCAACCAAAGCGCTTGATCCCACAATAAATAATGAGTATGCAGTAGCTGCTTTTTCATTTACAGAGAATAAATAGGCTAAAACAGGAACCGCTAATATGGAACCGCCTCCACCTATTAAACCCAAAGAAACACCTATTATTAAGGCACTTATATATCCAAAAATTGTAATTAATTCCATTTATATATACTTATTTGTAATGTGCCAAAAGTAGTTTGTGTTTTTTAAGTATGAAGTAACATTAGTTACAAACAGATTAAATATCCTTAATTACTATATGGTTTCTATGAAGCTCTATTTTATTAAGGTTTTCAAGTTTTTTAAGCAATCTAGAAATAACAACTCTAGAAGTGTGGAGTTCGTAAGCAATTTCTTGATGTGTATTTCTAATCGTATTATCTTTTGAAATTCGTCGTTTTTCCTTCAAATATTTAAGAAGACGCTCATCCATTTTTAAAAAGGCAATACTATCTATAGTATCCAACATTTCGTTTAACCGTACATGATAACTTTCAAAAACATAATTCCTCCAGCTTTTATATTTGGCAGACCATTCTTCCATTTTTTGAATAGGAACCATAATAATCTTAGTATCTGTCTCTGCAATGGCTCGTATTTCACTTTTGGTTTGACCTATGCAACACGCTAAGGTCATAGCACAGGTATCTCCTTTCTCTAAAAAATACAACAGTAATTCGTCACCATCATCATCTTCTCTTAAAATTTTAATGGCACCAGAAACCAGTAGAGGCATGGCTTTTACGTATTCGCCAATTTCCATTATTTTGAAACCTTCGGGAATTTCTTTAAAAGTTCCTACTTGATTAATTTCACTTATGAGTGCGGCTTCAAACAAATGCCCATAATTAGTGTTTAGTTCTTGAATCATGTTGTGAAGTTACAATATTTTAGAGATGGTATTTTTATCAAAGATATTAATTCTGAAATAGATGTCAACCTAAAGTAAACAATATTAGTGAGAGTATTTTATTGTTTGAATGGCAATAATCTCTAATCAAATATTTTTATATTTGGCAATTACTTAATTAACTCAGACAATATGAAAAAATCAATTTCGTTTCTTGTTTTATGTTTTATTTTATTTTCACTAGCAGCTCAAGAAGCTGAGACCTACTTTAAACCACTTAAATATAGAAATATTGGTCCTTTTAGAGGAGGTCGATCAACAGGTTCTTCAGGTGTTGTTGGTGATCCATTAACCTATTATATGGGAACCACTGGAGGAGGACTTTGGAAAACTGAAGATGCAGGTCAAAGATGGAACAATATTTCGGATGGCTTTTTTAAAACAGGTTCGGTAGGTGCAGTAGCAGTTTCAGAATCTAATCCTAATATTGTATATGTTGGAATGGGAGAACATGCCATTAGAGGCGTAATGACTTCTTATGGTGATGGTGTTTACAAATCAATTGATGCTGGAAAAACATGGATGCATATAGGCTTAAAGAATACTCAGCAAATTTCCAGAATCGTCATACATCCTACTAATCCTGATATCGTATTTGTAGCTGCTCAAGGCGCTATTAATGGATCTACCAAGGAACGCGGTATTTACAAATCTACTGATGGTGGAAAAATTTGGAATAAGGTGCTCTATGTTAATGATATGACAGGAGCTGTTGAGCTTTCTATGGATATGAATTTTCCTAATGTTTTATATGCTGCGATGTGGCATCATAAGCGCGAACCTTGGGTTGTTATTAGTGGAGGAGAAGGAAGTGGTTTATACAAATCTATAGATGGAGGCGAAAACTGGAAGCAAATACACAAAGGACTACCTGAAGAAAAAGGTAAAATGGCAATTGCTGTAAGTAGAGCAAATTCTGACAAGGTATATGCACTCATTGAAAGCGATAGTAATAAAGATTTAGGAGGATTATTTGTGTCAAACAATGCTGGGGCAAGTTGGTCTCGCGTTAGTGATGATAATAGACTAACACAACGTGCTTGGTATTATACTGAAGTATTCGCTGATCCTAATGATGAGAATACAGTTTATGTTATGAGCGCTCCAGCATTGCGCTCTATCGATGGAGGTAAAACTTGGGAGCGATTAGTAGGAACACATGGTGATTTTCATGATTTGTGGATAAATCCAAAAAACTCCAAAAACATGGTTATCTCTAATGATGGAGGAGCAGCCATTTCATTTAATTATGGATCAACTTGGTCTACACAAACTAATATGTCTACTGCACAGATTTACCGTATTAATACAGATAATTTGTGGCCATATAATATTTATGGTGGACAGCAGGATAATTCTTCA
>CAZQBE010000046.1:0-11154 GCA_964591595.1 uncultured Flavobacteriaceae bacterium | reverse complement strand
GATTTAATGAAGCAAGGAACTGCAAGTGTTTTTAAGAAAAGATTAGGTGAAATTGAAGGAGCATTGGGTGGTTTCTATACCAGAATGCAGAAAATGGGTCATATGCAAGAAGGTTTTGGTAGTTTTGGTGAAGCCTTTACAGACCCTTCAATGGGCAATAGGGCAAGGCTAAATGTTATTAAAGAATTAGAACACGAAGCAGACGAGTATGCAGCCACTCTCACTGAAGAACATCATATTACTAAAGGATTAAGGGCTGAAATCGAATCTTTAACCAGAGCTATGAATGCAATGGCTTCTGTAAAAGATTATACTAGTGACATAATACGTGATGCAAATAATCAAGAAAAGGAATCTTTTAGAGGTTTGTCGCAAGAGCAGAAAAAAAATAACATACAACGAATGCAAAATATTCAGTTTATGCGTCAACATATACAAACTTCAGAACAATTTAAAATGGCCATAGGTATGGGAATGCGCCAAGCCATTATGCAATCAGCTATAGCATTAATGACATTAGGATTTAGAATTAATCAAACAATAGAATCATTCAAAGAATTTGAAAGAGAATTAATGAATGCTCAATCTATTTTTCAAACAACACAAGATATTTTATATGGCTTATCTGACCAAGTAGCAGAGTTTGGTACTCAATACGGTATTGAATTAAATCAAGCTGCTGAAGGTTTATATACCTTAGCTTCTGCTGGTTTAACTGCTTCAGAATCTCAGGAAGTTTTATCTAATACATTAAAACTATCTATGGCTGTGCAAGGAGACCACGAAACCATTGCTAAGTTAACCACTCAGACCATATTTGGTTTTGGTTTACAAATGAGCGATTCTGCTGAGTTAACAGATAAATTCGCTCATGCTATTAATAAATCTTTGATTGAATATCAAGATTTAGCAAGTGCTGTTAAGTTCGCTATGCCTTTCTTTATTACTACTGGTCAAAACATAGACCAATTACTAGGTTCTTTAGAAATTTTAACTAATCGTGCTTTAGAAGCAGGTATTGCTGGTCGTGGTTTAAGACAAGCACTTGCAGAATTTGCTCAACATGCAGACGATAATACTGCTGCGTTTAGAAAATTAGGTGTAGAAATAACTGATAGTCAAGGTAATTTCTTAATGCTAACAGAAATAGCTAAGAATTTCCAAATTGCTATGGGAGACACGGCTAATGATACTGAATTATTGACTACTTTACTTGAAGATTTAAATGTTCGTGGTGCTACAGCTTTTGTTCACTTAGTTCAAAATGCTGATGAATTCCAAGCTGCTGTAGACGATTTAGCAAATTCCGCTGGCTCAGCTACACAGATGGCAGAAATTCAGCAATTATCATTACATAATACTATACAGAGAGTAAAAAATGCTCTTATGGCTCCATTCTTGCTATCTGATGAGGTAGGTAAAGCCCAAGGACATATTAATGTATTTGCTGCAACTTTACATGACATGGTAGCTACTTTTGAAGATTTCTTTGTTACTAAAATGGCAGACGGAACATACGAATTGACACAGTTCGGTAAAAGTATAAAGACATTTGTTATAAATACATTGGGAGCTCTAGAGAAAATTATAATTGATGTCCTTGAAGGTACAAGAAATCTTGTAGAAGATACAGGTGCATTAGAATCGATGTTAAAAACCTTATTAATTCCGTTAAAAACTTTAACTTATCTTTTTACCATCATACCAGATGGATTATTACAAACTATAATTATGTTTCAGTTGTTGAACAAATTGTTACCTATTAATATAATGCTACAACATGCTGAGACAGTAGCACAGATGAAAGCTATGGGTGTTACGAGAGCATTAAGAAGAGAATATCAAATGATGTCTCTGTCAATTATGGGTATGCAAGCAGCTATGTTTGCGGTAGTTTATGCAATGAATGCTATGGGAGATACTGGTGCTGCACTTGCACCAATTATAGGTGCGCTTGCAGGAGCGACTTATATGTTTGCTTTAGCAAAACAACTAGCAATATCATCATCATTAAATCCTGTAGCGTTTATGTCTATGATAGGCGCTGGTTTAGTTGGAGGAGGTTTATTCTTCCATATGCTAGGTCAAGCTATGAAAACACCTAAAATAGATTATGAACCTACTATGTATGACATGGGAGGTAGAATACCTTATATGGATAATGGTGGCCTAGGTGGAAGACACCAGATGATTATGGTAGAACCGGGAGAAACTATTATACCTAAGACTCAAAATATGCTTGGCTCAGGCATAACTTTAAATATACAGGGCGACATAGTAACTAATGATGCAGATGACTTCGCAGAACGTATAGCGCAAGTTCTACCCGAAGCATTAAGAAGACAAAATGATATTGGAGGAATATAGATGGGAAAATTTTTAAGAAAAGTAGATAGGACTTTACGACCTGATGTATACGATACAACCGTTAGTAAGTTCTATTCAGATTTACCTGAAGGAAAAGAAACAACATTAACAGCTCGTGCTGGTATTATGAAAGATGCTATTATAATGGATTTTCCAGTACCTCCAACACCATCTTATGGAGAGGGAGAACTTTCTGGTTTTAAATTCGAATTTTCTCAGGATGAAGCTAACTTAACTGGAGTTACATATGCTGCACCATTTGCTATTTATATGATGAGAGAGGGACATGAATTAGGAAATGAGGAAGGAGTTGCAAATAGAGTAAAAGATAGTACTCATCAAATATATGCTCCTGCTGCGGTTATCTCTGTTTATCATCAAGAAGCCGATAAAGACCCACAATCTATGTATGTTGAAAAGTTTAATAACGCAAACCCAGATGAAATTGTACATCATACTCCGGGAAGTTCAACAATATCTAGCTTCTCTTATATAACAGAAGAGGATTGGGAGACTTATTGGAAGGGAGATAAATGGTACGGTTCAATCCAACTATCTCAAGGTGGAGCGTATAATAGTTCAAATGGATTTTCATCTATACATCCTATAACTGGTGAAAAAATAATTAGAGTAGAACCTGTTACAGATGGTGCAGGTGATTGGAAAACTGTTAACACAGCGAACTTGGGGCGAGGTGCTAGCGGCACAAAGAAGTGGGGAGATGTCGGTCAATTATACATGTACGAAACTAATGGATACTTTGATAGGAAAATAGGAGGTAGTGGAATTGGAGGTAAAATTAAACATTTTAATCATGAAATTCTAACAGATATTGCAGATGAAAAAAATACCTTCCACGAAGCAACTACAACCGACACCTTTTTTGATGTAATAAACACAAACCCTAATTATATAAAACCCGATAAGGAAGATTTGAAAGATGGTGACGCTGATTATCAATGGGCAGATAGTGAAACTAATTTCCTTGCTTATACAGGTGTTAATTTTTCTACACAGCATGCAAAAACAGAAGGAATGTCTTTACAAATGAAAGCTTTCATGGATACTAATGTATTATTAGGGGCAACAACAGCTAGAGATGAAGCATCAATGCCTATGGACCGTGGTTCAACGAATCACGCTTTTGATACGGGACATAGAAGACAAAGTATATGTATAGCTAAGAAAAATATTCCACAACCTGTTACTTATTTTGATGAATATTTAAGTGATTCTAAAAATAGAACCTCAGGTACTTGGCAAACACCACAGGAAATAGATATAGATGTTTATTTCGATGAGTTAGGAACCGTTTATGCATATAAATCAGATGACTCGACTCAAGCTAACTGCCCTCATGCAGCTTCGGCGTCAGAATACAATAATTATACAAGTCCGGGTTACGTTTACACTCATTTAAGAAGTTTTGCTATTATATTTTCTGATAAAACACCAGAAGACAGTCAAGACTTTGGTGACTTTGTACATCAACATTGTAGTGCTCAGGATGCAGACAAAGATTTAGGTGATGTTAGTGACGTTTCCGACAACATTATGGGAGTTATGTTTTATAAAATACCTTCAGGAGCAACACAAAATATCGATAATAATCAGATTATGATTAAGACATTAAGTGGACATGGTAGTGGTGCACCCACTGATAATGTTGACAATGTTATTCTTGATAATGAAACAGTCCATCAATCTTTTATTGAACCTCATAATAAAGCAGTATTAGGTTGGAAGACCGACAGTACTCCAACCGGTTATAGACTGAAAGAAAAAACATGGTATAGATTAAAATTTATATATAATATAAACGGAAAAAACGGAACTCAAGAACAGAATGACGGAGACGCAGCTGGTGGTAATATGTCGTTATTTATTTTTGACCCTGCCACGAATGAACTTATGAATAATATGAATCAAGGTGCCTATACTAATAATCCTTATGTAAGCCCTATTATTATAAAAAATTGTAATGCAGCCGGTAGTGATTTTGTTAATAATGGTCCCGCTAAATGGCCTAGTAATTTAAGTTTATGGGTAAATAATATTGGACCACAGTGGTTTTCTACAGTTCATTCTAGTTCAGAATGGGCCACAGGCGCCGACCCCGGCGCAGGTGCAGTTTCAGCTAAAGAAGATTTATTCTATGAAACAGCTGTTACTTTAAATGCAACTCAAGGACAAAGACAAAATTTCCCTTATGTACCACAATATACAAAAACTGAAGTTTTTATAGATAAGATAACGTTTAGAAATCAAAATTTATTACACGCCAATATGGGTGGAGATAACAACCCTCATTATGTTTCTAATGCAGGTTGTATAGTTTCTAATAATAAACAAATGTTTTCTCCGTCAACTTTAAAACCAAATCCGAATCTATCCGTTGGACCAACAGGTATAGCTTTAGGGTTTAATGATAGAACACAATTAAATGGTGTTGACAAGTGGTTGTTATTTAATGGCTTTGCTACATCAAACGAAAATGAAACTAGTGCTCTTACTGATGGTAATATACATTGTGGTGTAATGACTAATGCAACTCCTAGTTTGATGGGTGACCATATTGATATGGGTAGTGAAAGTACTGATTTCTTTTTAACAGCAGCGATTGGAGCAGATGCCACAGATATTAAAACAGGAGACGGTGTTTTAGCTGACCCATTACAAGATGTAGATGGTTTTTCACAAAAGGGGTTAGTTAAGATAACTAGCAGTGCCGTAACTTGGGATAACGTTAATGATAGAAGGGAAAACTTATGGGCTTCTGCTAGAGTTTTATATGCTGATAAACTATCTGCAAGTGCAGGAGAAATTGTTGTGGACGACCCTAGTGTATTAAGTATGCCAGAAGGTACTGAATTTAAAATTTATAAAGTCTATGAGGCAAATTCAACGGCATCAGCTTCAGCAATAGTTAACATTGGTAAAATAGATGGTAATGTAGTAACTATATATGCCTCTTCGGGTTCAAATATATATGATTTAATGAGTGATACTACAGACGGTACTAACACTATATCTCAAGTATTCATTTCTCCGTATATGTATTGGATAAACATAATGACATCTGGCGGAGGTAGTTTACCAGAAAGAAAATATGAATCTGTTTGTTTATTAGATGATGATTTAGCTACAACAACAGGAGGAACAGGTTTAGGCGCGACATGGAACGAATCTAGTTTTGCGTCTTCTTCTGGTGTTACAAATTACACACAATTAAGAAATTTATTTATAGACAACACACCAGCTTATGATACTGAGGTTGATTATGGTTTTGGTATTTATTCAGAAAACCAAACTGGTTACGTGACACAATTTGTACCTTCTTTAGATACAAATGTTATAGATTTAGGTAGAGTACAAGATGTAAGAAATTTCGAAGAAAACGATAGATTTTCTTTTATAATTAAATCTACTAGTGAAAGTTCTTTAGATTATAGAATGGTAATTAACTCAAGCGACCATGCTACACAGACAAAACGTCCAGCTTTATATGCTGAGTATGATGACGAAATTCCAAAAATAACTGATTTTAAAGTATCACCGAATGAAGATAATGCACAACATATAGATTTTGAATGGAATATAGAAGGCGATGACGCATGGTATGGATTATTATTTATAGATAATAAAGAAATTACCAGTCAATACCATAATGCTATAGCTCATATACCTTTAGACGAAGATAATGCTACGAAGATGTATTTATATTATCCAAATAAAGGAGACAGTTATGTAGAAAGAACTGGAGCTAGTTCTGAACTTTTAGGTAGTGTTACTGCTACTATTAGAGCAGAAAGAGATGGTTTAGCTGGTTGGAGTAAAAGATTTGATAATTCTAATGCAAAATTAACCTTTGCTTGTAGTACAGATTTAACAGATTGTACTGACGAAATGACTTTAGTCACACACTGTATACCTGACTATGACACTAGTAGCGGAACACGTTATATATTTTACCGCACCAATTTTATTTCACTCTCCCTAGAAAGTAGTACTGACGGAACATACGTTAAAGCCATTGTTACAAATTCAAATGATGATACTTATACTTTAAAAAGTCCTTATGTATTAACTGATGGTGATACACCATTATCTATAATTTTAACATATGACAAAAAGTTATCAGCAAACGGATTTAAATTATTTGTTAATGGTATTATATCTGATAGTGTAGATATAGGAGATTATAATGTAAAAGCAACTGACAACGTTGTTACTATAGGTAATGACGCTAGTGGTGATGGGTTTAATGGAAGGATAGAAGAAGTAGTGCTATATAATCAAGCAGTACATGTTGTATCTCCTAGTCAACAAAAATATACTCATACAATGCCATTAAGTAAAGGTGAAATTAATAGTGAGGTAAATTCAGGGACTGGAGCTCCACAAAATTATATGGCAAGATTATTTGTCAAGGATTATCACAATCTTAGAGGATATAGCATTAACGAAGTAGCTAGTTCTCACGGAATAAGTTTATCAAAAACTTCGTTTGCATTAAATGACACATGAGGAAATAAAATGGCAGACCCAACAAATTACGTAATTAAAGTTTATACTAACAAAAAAGATGCTATAACAGGAGGAAGCGACGTTGCTTCGGGAGCAATGGCAGTCACAGGAGGTTCTGCTGGTACTGAGAATATGGTTTCTCAAGCTGCTCAAGTTGCAGGTTCTACTGCACAAAATTTTTTCACACACCAAAGATATTGGTATAGAATTGAGGCAAACGGTCCTATAGATTCTATTTACATAGATTGGGGCGACGGTGAAGACAGAGACCCTAATTCAAAAGCTAATTATCAATATGTAAAAGCTAAAGGTTCAGAAGAATTTGTTATAGTAGACCATATTTATACAGACCACACTTTATTTTTTCCAATAATTAAATCAAAAAATCCATCTGGATTTGAATCAAAATATTATACAGCATCATGGGGTGCTACTTCTCAATCAAAACAAAGTTATACTATTACTTGTGGAGCAAACAGCTCTAGTAGTCTAGACGGTAAATACTTTGATATTCATGCTCCTGACGGACATGGAGGTAATAATAGCTATAGAGTATGGTTTGATTGTCAAAATAACGGAACCGTAGTTTTTATTCCAGAAGATTATACTAGTGTTGAAATAACTAGCCTAGGTACTGACGATGCAAATACAGTTGTAGCAGCAGCGGTAGATACAGCGTTAGAAGCAATAACTTCTCCAGCTAATGATTTCACTTCTTCTGTGTCTAGTGAGGTTGTAACACTAAATTGCAATACATATGGTTTTACTAAATTAATAGATATGGGAACATCAGGATTTAATTTTACAGTATCAGCGTATGGAGCTGATAATGATTTTACTTCTCTTGAGCGTAATCCAGACTTAAATCCAAGGTCAGTTACAAGAATGGTAGAAGTAGACAGTGAATCAAGTCCTAGAATTCCTACTTTTGCACCTAGTAGTGTACCTCCAATAGCTCAATTAAAGGTAGACCGTACTAGAGTATTCTCAGGTATAGACAATGATACAATAGGAAGTTTAGGTGGTAATGACCAAACTGGATATTGTTATCTAGATGGTAAAGACGCATATGATGAAGCCAACAGTAGTGGAGATACAACTTCAGCACTTTATACTGGTAACAGAAGCGCAGATGTAAATATAGCTAA
The DNA here is from genome assembly GCA_964591595.1 of uncultured Flavobacteriaceae bacterium. Classification (GTDB taxonomy): domain Bacteria; phylum Bacteroidota; class Bacteroidia; order Flavobacteriales; family Flavobacteriaceae; genus JAADHG01. Next base: position 3,112 of record CAZQBE010000046.1, on the reverse strand, counting down.
CTTAATAACTGTGACATATAGAGATAGTTTAAATAATATATATGTAGAAAACGTTTCAGCTTCTACTGTTCATACCCATGCAGCAGCAAGATTCTGTGTTGCACCATTAGTTTTAAAAGAAATACTAGAAGTTAGAGTACAAAATTTACTCGAAGGAGATTCAAGTAATCTCAGTAGACTATTCCCAAGAGAAAAGGTACACATACTTGTATATAATGATGATGATGTTAATTTACCAGTAGCACCTATAGGTAATGAAACTCAGGCAGATATACTTACAGCATGTCACGTTTCTTTAGGCAATCCTATAGTTACAGCAGAATCTTCTGAAAATACAGTAATAGCAGATGGTTCAGAAAGCTATTCAAGACATTCAAATGAAGTTATAGATTATTATTACTTTGATACTTCTAAGATAACAGACGGTGCTACTGTGGCCACAAACTCCGATGCAGGACAGGTTTCTGATGTTTTATCTATTGGAGGTCAAGAATCACCTACAAAGAAAATATCTTATACTTTTGACATTTTACGTGGAAACCCTACTGATAATTACAATAGATTTTTTTCAACAGAAAAATTAATACGCTTACAAGTAAGACAAGATTCTGATAATAATGCTATGACAAGTAGTGATATAATAAACTACTCTTTTATTGACCATTGGGATGCTGCTACTTATGATGATGGTTTATCACATGTCCCTGCTGAATTATCTTCTGATTCTTTGTTATTATTCTTTTCTGAAAAGGGAGGAGGCAGTCCAGCAGATACTTGGACAGATGTCCGTTCTACAAATTTAACCAACAATAGTATTATATTTGGTGGTGCTCAAGGAGCAGTTTATTCTTTGGTTAGCACAACACCTATAGAGGCTGGCACTGCTAAAAATTTCTTATTAATGTTAAACAACGAAAAGTTTAATAGATTATATTTCAACATGGCTAATGAAACACGTTTTAATACTATTAATTCTGAAGAGACATCGTATGAATTACAATTATCTTTGAGTTATTCTACAAATGATGGTTGGAAACCATTAAAATTCCGTGATAATACAGTCCCAAAAATGCCCGGTGCATCTGCTACTGGTTATGGAAAAAAATTTTCATTACAAACTAGTGGTTCTATATCTTTCGATATGCCACAAGATTGGGATAAAACAATACATGATAAAGTAGAACCTCAGTCAGGAGTATGGCAAGGAGAGGAAGCTAGTGATGATGGTACATCTACTTCTCCAAACGACTTATGGACAAATAATGCATATGGTCTTATGTTAAGTATTAATGCACCTGAAGGAACAAACACAACTACTAGATGTATTAGATGTAATAGATATGATAATTCTTGGTCTCAACTTATACACGTAGACGACCCAATGGCAATTAGTATAAATCATGTAGGAGTAACACAGTCTTTGTCTTATAATAGAAGAGGTACATACGTAGAACTAAGCAGTAGATTAGGACATAGAGAGATTAAACGTATAGGTGTAGCAGGAGGTCAAATCAAATTTGGTGCTATAGATACTTCTGGACATACAGACAGAGATACAATAATTACTCATCAAAAAGATGGGAATAGAGTTTATTATGATTTTCAAAGACCAGATGACAGTTTTATTAGGTTTTACGGTGTAATAGATAGTGTATCAGAAGATATACCTGTAGGAGAACAATTTCCTAAATTAGGTATATCAATGAATGTCGAACATATTATTGAATACGCTTCTACAGGTACTTGGACAAAGAAAATATCTTTAGGTGGTGACATAATAGATGAGTCAAGATTCAGTATACAAACCTAGAGTAGTTATAGAAGGAATTGAAGTTGTTTATTTACAATCATGTAATTTAAAACTAGCTATAAACACACTCAACCAGATGGACGCATCCTTCTCATCTAACGCAACTAAAAGCACTAAACTTTTTGGTAAAAAAATAGAACTATTTCTTAATGCAGGTGCAGAAGATGGTTTTCCTATATTTTCAGGTTATATAAAACAATCAAGTATAAATGAATCTATAATTAAAATTAAAGCAATCGATGTAAGAGGTTTCCTACAAGATAAAGCTCATTCCATAGAATTAACAGACACTGTTAATTACGACGGTTATACAGTAGGTTCCTTTTTAAAAAGTTATATAATAGATAATATTAATGTAGGTAAAACCCTTATAGATACTAAATATTTAAACGACACTACACCTAAGGTAAGACTTTCAGGGATGAGAGGTAAATTTACACCATACACTTTAGTTACGAAGGCATTAGAAGACAATGTAGATGATAATGTTTTAAGTGACCCACTAGATTATTCTATAGGAGTTATAGGAAACGGTATAATATTTATAAAGAAAAGATTATTAGATAGTACACCTTCTTTATCGTTGAGCGAATCTGATGGTATAAAATCTTATAATTATTCTGAAAGAGTACAAAATTATACAGCAACGTATGGTAATAATATTATGAGATATGGTAGTAACCCTTCAGGACCTTTTAGTTTAGATGTAAAGGTTAATCAAGAAGACGACCCAGCGATACAAAGAACACAAAGTTATATTCAATTAGTACAAGATTTAAAACACGCACAAGAAATTAAAGTCAAAGCATCTAAAGGACATTATATAAATGTAGAAAGTATTGTTTGGTTAGAGGTTAGGGATTCTAATATCTCAGGCGCTCACAGAGTTACTAGTAAAACTATCAATTTTTCTAAAGGTAATCTCAATCTCGAATTAGGTTTAAGTAAAAAACCTATAAAAGTACAAGATTATATTTAATAATTATTCTTTACAGACGCTTTCTTATGTCTTTCAGTATTTGATAAACCCTTAGAATCAGGTAGGTCGGGATTCATAGTTCTTACTACAATAGTACCTTCTTTTTGTTCTACTCCACTCACGGAGTGAACACTATCTAATTTACCATCAGCAGTTAACCCTGCATACCTTCCCATTTTCTTGGCTTGACCAGTTATATCGTTTTCAGATGTCACACTTATCTCCTGAACAAGCTATCTCTTGTTTACCCTGAGTATTATCCTCAGATTCATATTCTGACAACTTGCTATAATCTATTACGGGGAGCTTCTTTATAAGCCTTT
>CAZQBE010000045.1:0-11323 GCA_964591595.1 uncultured Flavobacteriaceae bacterium | reverse complement strand
TGAAACACTTTCTTCATTTGGCAATATTACAACTTTTTATAATTTTAGATTTTAAAATTAATCTTTGACTTATTAATTGTTTGGATGTACTAAAAAATTATACTTTTAAAGTTTTAAATTTAATTACATTAAATCCAAAAAAAAATCTAGCATGTTTGTTCATTTTTTAATTACTCGCTTTAATCTACGTAGAGATGATTGGGTAACAAGCAAAAAAAATAAAGTTGTATTAACAGATGAATGGCATAAAAACCGATTTGACCTTTTTGACAACTATTGTTTCCCTAGTGTTTACTCTCAAACCAATCAGAATTTTCAATGGTTCGTGTTTTTTGATACAACCACACCGCAAAAATATAAGGAACATATAGCATCCTTAGAAAAGAAGATGCACAATTTCAAACCTATCTATGTTGATGGAATGGAGGCGTTTTTACCTTCAATAAAATCGTATATTGAAAATTATAATGAAGATTATTTAATAACTAGCAGATTAGATAATGATGATTGCATTAGTAAACTTTATATAGATGAGATTCAGAAAAGGTTTAATAATCAGGATTATTTAGCTTTAGATTTTATTAATGGTTACACCATTCAAACTTCGCCATCTATTAAAATTGGAAAAAGACTAGATCAGTTCAATCCATTTATTACTTTAATAGAAAAAAACAACAATCCAAAAACTGTTTGGCATATACGTCATTCGCATTGGAAAAAAGAAAAACATATTTCACAAATTAAAAATGTTGAAATTTGGACCTCAATAATTCATGAAGAAAATAAAGTGAATGAATTTTTGGGATATGGCAAGGTAAGTTTAGTAGATTATTTTAAAGATTTTGAAATTTCAAATCTAAAGAAAGATATGATATTAATGAATAAAATTCCACAAAGTAAATGGAGACTACAAAGTTTTTTTAATCTTTGCTCTTCCTCTTGGAATTTATCATATAAAAATTTAAAAAAGAATATCGGATTATATAATTAAATTCACTAAGTCAAAATATGCAACCTGAAATCAATAACGCCATAAATATCTTAATCCAAGGCGGAATTATACTTTATCCTACTGATACGGTTTGGGGTATCGGTTGTGACGCAACAAATAGTGATGCTGTTAAAAAAATATATACTCTTAAACAACGTGAAGAAACTAAAAGTATGGTATGTCTAGTAAATAAAATAGATATGCTCAAAACATATATTGACACAATTCCTTCAGCTGCATCCATTATTATCAAAAAATCTAAAAAACCAACAACCGTAATTTACAACAACCCTAAAGGAGTTGCAAAAAATTTAGTTGCAAACGACAATACATTAGCTATTAGGGTTGTGAACAATACGTTTTGTGAAGAACTCATTAAAGATTTAAAAAAACCTTTAGTATCAACCTCAGCAAATATTAGTGGACAACCTACTCCAAAATCCTTTGCAGAAATAAGTGAACAGATTTTAAAAGGTGTAGACTATATTGTAAATTTGCCAGATGAAAAAAGTGAAGCAAAACCATCAGCAATTATTAAATTAGGAAATGACGGAAATGTTACATTTATTCGAAAATAAATACTCGATTTTCAAGTACCAAATCCCAATTTATGGTTTTTGGAATTTGGAATTTGGCTTTTGAAATTTATAATGAATTATAAAGAAGCATTACAACATAACATCTTTAAAATTATCTCACAATCAGCTCAAGAACTCAACTTAAGCTGTTTTGTTATTGGTGGTTTTGTACGCGATTATATTTTAAAAAGAGGCACACATAAAGATATCGATATTGTTGCCATTGGTAGTGGTATTACTCTTACAAAAAGAGTTTCTAAAAATCTTCCGAACGCACCAAAAGTTCAAATATTCAAGACCTATGGGACTGCAATGTTAATGCATAAGGATTTAGAAATTGAATTTGTTGGTGCACGAAAAGAATCATATAGTGAAGACAGTAGAAACCCAATAGTCGAAAATGGTACAATTGAAGATGATCAAAACCGTCGTGATTTTACAATTAATGCATTGGCTTTAGACTTGAGTGAAAACAATTTTGGTGATTTACTCGATCCTTTCAATGGTATCCAGGATTTAGAAGATAAAATCATTAGAACTCCCTTAAATCCAGATATTACTTATAGTGATGACCCATTGCGAATGATGCGAGCCATACGATTTGCAACACAACTTAATTTCACTATTGAGAATAAGTCTCTAAACGCTATTACAAAAAATAACCATCGCATTAAGATTATTACTGAAGAGCGTATTGTTGTTGAACTCCATAAAATTCTGGAAAGCAAAACACCCTCAGTTGGATTTTTATTACTAGAACTAACTGGTCTACTAGACTTTATTTTACCAGAACTCACTGCATTAAAAGGTATTGACGAAGTTGAAGGCCAACGCCACAAAGACAACTTTTATCACACCCTAGAAGTTGTAGATAACATTGCTAAACATTCTGATGATTTATGGTTACGTTGGGCTGCTTTACTTCATGATATTGGAAAAGCACCTACAAAAAAATTTAATAAAAAAGTGGGTTGGACATTTCACGCACATGAGTTTGAAGGTTCAAAAATGGTATTTCAATTATTTAAACGATTGAAAATGCCTCTTAATGATAAAATGAAATTTGTACAAAAAATGGTGTACATGAGCTCACGCCCAATTGTATTGGCACAAGATACGGTTACAGACTCAGCGGTTAGGCGATTGATATTTGATGCTGGTGATTATGTTGACGATTTAATGACACTTTGTGAAGCAGATATTACAACTAAAAATCCTAAAAAGTTTAACAAGTATCATAACAATTTCAAAATTGTCAGAGAAAAAATAATTGAAGTTGAAGCCCGAGATCATATTCGTAATTTTCAACCACCTGTTTCTGGTGAAGAAATCATGAATGCATTTGGATTAAAACCTTCTAGAGAAATAGGTTTAATAAAAGACACAATTAAAGAAGCTATTTTAGAAGGCATTATTCCAAACGAACATGAAGCTGCTTATGAATTGATGATCAAAGAAGGGAAAAAATTAGGATTGAAACAAATATAAGAATTAAGAAAAATAAATATTCGTGTATTCGTGGCAAAAATAAAAGACAACAAAAAAGTAATTTACTGGTTACTAACAGGATGTTTGTTAATCTTTATCATGGTTGTAATTGGTGGCATTACAAGATTGACACATTCAGGTTTATCCATTTCAAATTACAAGCTCATATCAGGTACATTTCCTCCTATGAATGATGTTGAGTGGCAAACGGCTTTTAAACTTTACCAACAGTATCCAGAATATCAAAAATTGAATACTCATTTCACCCTTCAAGATTTTAAAGATATATATTTTTGGGAGTGGTTACATCGTTTTATAGGCAGACTTATAGGTTTGGTATTCTTTCTGCCTTTTTTGTACTTCTTAATAACAAAGCAACTTACTAAACCTACCATAAAAAAATCCATTTTTTTACTTGCTTTAGGTGCTTTTCAAGGGTTTTTAGGATGGTACATGGTAAAAAGTGGTTTGATAGATAATCCTGATGTAAGTCATTACAGATTGGCTGCACACTTAATTACAGCCTTTATAACATTTGCTTATACATTTTGGGTAGCTTTAGATATTATGTTTCCCTATAAAAAATCGCTTTATAAACCATTTAGAAACTTTTTAAGATTTGGACTTGTATTGCTTTTACTTCAAATAATATATGGTGCTTTTGTTGCTGGTTTAGATGCAGGTTTTATACATAACCATTGGCCAATGATGAGTGAAGGGAAATTTATGCATGAAACTGTTTATTTAGAGCAAAACCCGTTATACAAAAACTTTATTGAAGGTAAAAGTGGCGTACAATTTGTTCATAGAATCCTTGCTTATATTGTTGCTATTTACATCTTTATTATTTGGTATAAAACAAAAAAAATGACGATTACAACTTATCAAAAAAAAGGAGTAAATGTATTGTTATTAATGGTTGGTATTCAATTTTTATTAGGCATATTTACCATTTTGTTTCAAGTCCCTGTGTGGTTAGGTGTAGCGCATCAAATAGGTGCATTTGTATTATTAAGTGCGATGACATTTACCTTACATCGTTTTAGTAAATAACTTAAAAGACTTATCTTTGCATACTTAATTTATGACTATGATTTACCGATTTAGAGTAATCCTTGATAATGATACTGAAGATGATATTTTTAGAGATATTGAAATCAGAAAAACTGATACTTTAGAAGATTTGCATAATACTATTACACAATCTTTTGGTTTTGATGGGACTGAAATGGCATCATTTTATTTAAGTGATGACCAGTGGAATCAAGGTGAAGAAATATCTTTATTTGATATGAGTGAAGGTATAAATTCTGTAAGATTGATGAATGAAGCCAACTTAGAGGATATAGTTGATGATACCCGAACAAAGTTAATCTATGTGTATGATTTCTTGAGCATGTGGACCTTTTTAGTAGAACTCGCAGAAATTGTAGAAGAAACAGATAGTGTAGACTACCCTAACCTTATGTTTGTTCATGGTCAAATTCCTAGTGATGCTCCAGAAAAAACCTTTGAAGCCGACAATTCTAGAGATCTTGATGAAGATTTAAATATTGATGATTATGACAATTTAGATTTTAACGAAAACTGGAATTAGATTTGTTTTATTACAAATTATTTGTATTTACATTTTCGTAATTGCGCTTCACAAAATCTAAGGCATTTTTTAAAATTTCTCCCATATTCTTACTGCGCTTAAATTTTAAATCTAGTGTATAATCATAGATAGTTAGCTTCAATACATCAACATTTTCTTTTTTAGAGATTGTATCAGATACCATACAATCTAACAAACTTTCTATTCTATCGTGAAAGCTAATCAAACGCTTTGCTATAATTGAACGCTCTTCCAATTTATATTGGTCTATCGATTCTTTCTGAAATTTTTCAGAAATTAGTTCTACCATTTTAAAATTCTCTTTAAAAAACTGTGGCCTATAAATATTAAACTTTCCTTCGTAGGATTGTTGGTCAAAATCAATGGCTCTTACCTTATATACAACCTGATCGAAATCGTGAGTAGGTACAATTACATAATTGTAAGACCGCATATCGCCTAAAAGCCGAATCATACAACGCTCATTAAACTTTACAAATTCCTTGGCTATTTGCCCCTTTTCAGAATGGCTACATTTTGGTAGCATATTTTTTATAAACTCGTCTCCAGGAATGCCAGCAATATGTTCTTCAATAAGCGTATCCTTATACACTAAAAAATTAAGATTGTAAGGCGATAACATATGCTCCAATTCTATACCATAAATGCGTGAAGCATCTGCTTTTTTTACATAAAAATAAGTGTAATTGTCATTAATAATATTTCTTACTTTAATTCTGAAAGGCTTAGAATTGCCAAACGTACAATAGTCTATTGCATCAATATTTAAAAAAGGAATGATTTTCTCATTCCCATCTGAATGCAAATTGGTATATACTTGTTTTAAGCTTAATTCAATTTCTTCTCTTTCAAAATCATTATAATATACACGTATCCACAAGGTATCATTATCGTTTTTGTCATACACCTCAACAGACCCTTGAAAACGCAACATATCTTCATAAAAAACAGGTATTCTTATATTTCGCTCATACTCTGAAAGATAAGCATGTAGCTTTGTTGATATTGGATATGAAGGTTTTCGCTTTGAAATTTTTAAATCTTTCATTGTAAAATTATCGTTGTCCAAAAGTAATGTATTTTTATAATGATATTAAAAACCATTGTAACAAGTTATCCATTTAGTCGTCTTACGTTTATAACTAATCAATCTTATCATTTTGGAATCAATTTTAACGATTAATAACCTTACTAAAAAATTTGGCTACTTAACTGCAGTTAAAGATCTTTCATTTACAATTAATAAAGGCAATGTTTATGGCATTCTTGGACCCAATGGAAGCGGTAAATCTACAACCCTTGGAGTAGTGCTAAATGTTGTAAACAAAACCCATGGAGATTTTCATTGGTTTGATGGAAACATCACAACACATGATGCCTTAAAAAAAGTGGGAGCTATAATAGAAAACCCAAACTTTTACCCTTATATGTCAGCCTACCAAAATTTAAAATTGGTATGTAAAATAAAAGGTGTAGATATGACCAAAATTGATGAAAAGCTTGAAATTGTTGGGCTTATAGAACGGAAGAATAGTAAATTTAAAACTTACTCTTTGGGTATGAAACAACGTCTAGCTATTGCTTCTGCATTGCTTAACGATCCAGAAATATTAATATTAGATGAACCTACAAATGGTCTAGACCCTCAAGGTATTCATCAAATTCGAGAGATTATTAGAGGGATTGCCAAAGAAGGCACAACCATACTTTTAGCATCTCATTTATTGGACGAAGTAGAAAAAGTATGCTCTCATGTTGTTGTGTTGCGTAAAGGTGAAAAACTATATTCAGGACGTGTTGATGAAATGATTTCCAGCCATGGTTTCTTTGAATTGAAAACCGATAATAACGATGAACTTATTAAAATTCTTGAAATTAATGATGCGTTTGGAACCATTAAAACTGAAGAAGGAAAAATTACAGCCTTTTTAAATGAACCTATGGAAGCTGCAGCTTTTAACAAACTTATGTTCGACAAAGGTATTATGCTCTCGCATTTAGTAAAACGCAAGGAAAGTTTAGAAGAACAATTCCTCCAGTTAACCAACAATAACTAACCACAAAATCATTCAAGAAATGTTACGTCTTATACAATTAGAATTACAAAAATTATTACTCAATAAAACGAGTAAGATACTTATATTTATTTCATTTATTCTACCGTTTACGGTATTAGTTTTATCGTCAATTAAAATAAATTTCTTTGGTTTTTTTACTTTAGAATTAGGTGAATTAGGGATCTATAATTTCCCAATCATTTGGCATATCACTACCTTTTTTGCATCTCAATTTAAATTTTTCTTTGCTATTGTTGTGGTGAGTATGATTGGCAACGAATATAGCAACAAAACCATCAAGCAAAATTTAATAGATGGATTGAGTAAAAAAGAATTTATACTTTCAAAATTTTATACTATCGTTCTGTTTTCTTTAGTAGCCACATTACTATTATTTATTATTTCATTGTTAATAGGTTTATACTATTCAAGCTATAATGAAATCAATATTATTTTTAGAGAAACCGAATATTTACTCGGGTATTTTTTAAAACTTGTTGGATTCTTCTCGTTTTGTTTATTCTTAGGTATGCTTGCAAAACGTTCAGCATTTGCTTTAGCATTCTTGTTTGTTGATTTTATTTTAGAAGCTATCATCTTGGGTCTAATTTCATGGCAAGCAAATTTTGAGTTAGCGAGTAAAATTCAAAACTTTTTTCCTCTTAAATCCATGTACAATTTAATTAAGCAACCTTTTCAACGAATTGCTATGACTAAATTCCCTGACAAGGAAACTCTTAATTATGATTACGCTGTACATTGGTATGAATTTGTTATTGTAATTGCTTGGACAGCTTTATTTATCTTTTTATCGTACAGATTATTAAAAAAGCGAGATTTATAATATATTTATAAGCTTATTGCTTATAAATGAAAAAGATATTTTTAATTCTAACCCTCTTTGGTTCATTACAAATTATTGCCCAAGGCGAAGCTGCAAATTGGTATTTTGGCTTTGGTGCAGGATTACAATTTAATCAAGCAACTGGCAATACTACTGTATTATTTGATGGACAATTAAGCACTAATGAGGGCTGCTCTTCAATATCTGATGCTAATGGTAATTTACTTTTTTATTCTGATGGGGTTAGAGTTTGGAATAGAAATCATCAAATCATGCCAAATGGAACCGGTTTGTTTGGAGATCCTTCAAGTACACAATCGGCATTAGTAGTTCCAAAACCAGACGACCCTAATATTTATTACATTTTTACTGTTGACACAGCAGCTGTAGATGGAACGGATTTTGGTTTAAACTATTCAATAGTTGATATGTCTCTTGATAATGGTTTAGGAGATATTGTAAACAAGAATATAAATTTACTTGCTGATTGTTCAGAAAAAATCACAGCTGTTTTAAAAGATTGTGTTACAAAATCTATTTGGGTAATGACTTTGGCTTCAATCGATGGAACATCAAATGTTTTTAACACCTACCATGCTTTTGAAGTAAATAATGCAGGGGTAAATACAACTTCTGTAAAATCTACTTTTAGCATAAGTGTAAGTGATCAACGTGGTTATTTAAAACTCTCTCCAGATGGCACTAAAATGATTTGTGCAAATATGAGAGGTGATTTTAATGATCCAAATAGTACTGATCAATTATTATTATATGACTTTAATGAAACTACTGGTGTTGTAAACAACCAACAACGACTCTTTATTAATTCTCCAAACAAATATCCTTATGGTGTAGAGTTTTCGCCGAATAGTCAAGTACTTTATGTACATTCATCTAATGATCTTTTTGGAGGTGGAGCTAATAATCCAATCAATCACTCAGCAGTTTTAACACAATTTAATCTAGCAGCTGCAGATATACAAGCAAGTCAATTTCCTTTAGATACAAGGCAATTGTATAGAGGTGGTTTACAGTTGGGACCTAATGGCAAAATTTATCGCGCCTTAAGTGCTACTTACACACAAGGATTACCCTTTCTCGGTGTAATAAATAATCCAAATAATTTAGGTGCTGCAGCTAACTATCAACATAATGCAATTAGTCTTACGCCAAATTTATCCTCTCAAGGATTTCCGCCTTTTATTCAGTCTATATTTAACACAGAAGTAGATATTATTAGAAACGGAATTAGTGTTACCAATCTTTCACTTTGCGATGGTGACACATATACATTAATGGCTGACGATATTGTTGGTGCAACTTATACTTGGACTTTAGATGGTAACCCTTTACCTAATACGGTTTTCGACCTCACAATTACACAGGGAGGTCTATATGAGGTTTTAATAGACTTAAACAATGGTGATTGCCCAATAGAAGGCAAAGCAATTGTTAGTTATTTTACGCCTCCAATTGCTAACCAACCTACAAATATTAATATTTGTGATGATGATAATGATAGTCTTTATGATTTTGATTTTACAACTAATGTTGATGCACAAGTATTAAATACTCAAGACCCCTTAACATATAGTGTTCATTATTTTGAAACTGCAACCGATGTTGTAAACAACACAAACGAAATTGTAATACCTTATCAAAATACTACTAACCCTCAAGAAATATTTGTTAGAATACATAACGATGGATTTACGGATTGTTTTGATACGACTTCTTTTTTTATAGAAATTTTTGATACTCCTACCGCCAATCCAGTTGGAGATTGGGAAATATGTGATAACAATACTGATGGTAGTGATGTAAATGGTCAACGTGATTTTGATCTTACTACGTTAAACGCTTTAGTTTTAGGAACTCAAGACCCTTTACAATACAATGTTACGTATCATAATTCTCAAGCAGATGCAGATGCTGGAGCCATCGCTTTACCAAATCCATATTACAATACAACTCCAAATTTAGAAACTATTTTTGTTAGAATTGAAAATATTGCTTATCCAGATTGTTTTGATACAGCTTCGTTTAATTTAATTGTAAATATTATTCCTGATGCGTTTAATACCACATTATTTCAATGTGATGAAGATGGTAATCCTGATGGATTTACTTTATTTAATCTTACTGAAGCAAACGATGCTTTAACAGGAGGAATAGCTGATAGATCAACTAAATTTTTCTTATCCCTAGCTGATGCGCAAAATGATACTAATGAAATTGATGGAACTTCTTTTAGTAATACGATTAGCACTCAAATAATTTATGTCCAAGTTATCAATGATAGCACAGGTTGTTTCCGAGTTTCACAATTAACACTCGATGTTACTGCTACTGATGCTACTGATGCCATACTTACCCACTGTGACGATGATGGCGTTGAAGATGGATTTTATAATTTCGATTTGAGTCTCGCTGATGCCACCATATTAATTAATTTACCTAATACTGTAACTTTAAGTTATTATGAAACTTTCGACGATTCGCTTTTAGAAGTAAACAACTTAGGAACAACATTCACAAACACAGTACCATATTCGCAAATTATTTATGCAAGGATTGAAAACGCTAATGCATGTTATGGTATAGCTGAAGTACAATTAACAGTTTATGAAATCCCTAATATTGAAACCGAGTTTGAGACCATTTATTGTCTTAATACATTTCCAGAAACTATAACACTCGACTCTGGTCTTATCAATAATTCACCTAGTGATTTCACCTATTTATGGTCCACTGGAGAAACTACAGAAAGCATACAAATAAATGCTCCTGGAACATATTCAGTAACTGTAACTAATGCTAATAATTGTAACAAAACGAGAAATATTACAGTAATTGCATCTAATATCGCAACATTTGAAAACATTGAAGTCATTGATGTATCTTCTAATAACACAATAACAGTTATTGTTTCTGGCGAAGGCGATTATGAATATGCACTTAACAACATTAACGGACCATACCAAGACAGCAACTTCTTCGAAAATGTCCCTCCTGGTCTTCATACTGTTTTTGTGAGGGATAGGAAAAATTGCGGCATTGTAAACGAAAGTGTTTCTGTTATTGGTTTTCCAAAGTTTTTCACACCAAATGGAGATGGCTTTCATGATACTTGGCAAATTTATGGTATAAATCATAGTTCTCAAATTGAAAGTATCATTTATATTTTTGATCGTTATGGCAAACTTTTAAAACAATTATCTCCTCAAAGTTTGGGTTGGGATGGTACTTTTAATGGCGAAGACTTACCCTCAAACGATTATTGGTTTCATTTAAAATTACCCGATGGTCGCATTTTTAAAAGTCATTTCACTTTAAAGAGATAGCAAAAAACGTACTAAAAAAGCATCATTATATTTTAATTTTTCAATACATTCTGAAATAATTATTTACAAAAAATTGTATTTCATCGATTTATTTTGCATTTCATCTATTTTTTGTTTACATTTCGCACTTAGAGCCCCAAATCAAAACTAATGATTTTTAAAACCCCATTTTTAAAAATCATAACCTACTATTAATGAAAAGATTAACCCCCTTAATGTTGTGTATTTGTCTTTGGATTGCAAATTCAATATCAGCACAAAATATCTCGGTTGATAATACTTTGTCTGTGCAAACGCTAATTGAAAACAATTTAGCGGAAGGTTGCGTTGAAATAACAAACATTTCTTCGTCAGTAAATGGGACTATAAATGGGTTCTCAAGTTTTGGATATTTTGAAAGAGA
>CAZQBE010000044.1:7250-11403 GCA_964591595.1 uncultured Flavobacteriaceae bacterium | reverse complement strand
TTGGCAAAAAAATATAATATCATAGATTTTGAGCTCGGAAATAAAATTACTGGAGCTGGTTTTCCTGTGTATAAAGGAAAAGGCGCAAAGTTGCAACGTGCACTTATTAATTATTTTTTAGATAAAAATACAGCTGCAGGTTACAAAGAAGTACAGGTACCGCATATGGTAAATGAAGCATCAGGATTTGGTACTGGTCAATTACCAGATAAGGAAGGGCAAATGTATCACGTTAATGGTAATGGAGACAATTTTTACCTTATTCCAACGGCCGAAGTGCCAGCAACAAATTTATTTAGAGGAGATTTGTTATCAGAAACCGAATTACCCAAGGCTGTTACAGCATATACACCATGTTTTCGTCGTGAAGCAGGAAGTTATGGTGCTCATGTAAGAGGTTTAAACCGTTTACATCAATTTGATAAAGTTGAAATTTTACGTGTGGAACATCCAAGTAGATCATATGATGCTCTTAGCGAGATGGTTGCTCATGTAAAACAGATTTTAGTTGAATTGAAATTACCTTATAGAATACTAAGACTTTGTGGTGGTGATTTAGGTTTTACATCGGCATTGACATATGATTTCGAGGTATTTTCAACAGCGCAAGATAGATGGTTAGAAATATCTTCAGTATCTAATTTTGAAACATTTCAAGCAAATCGATTAAAATTGCGATTTAAAAATGCCAATGGCAAGAGTGAATTAGCACATACCCTAAACGGTAGTTCGTTGGCATTACCAAGAGTTTTAGCTGGGATTTTAGAAAACTATCAAACGGATGATGGTATTGTAATTCCAGAGGTGCTTATCCCTTATACTGGGTTTCCAATCATCGATTAATTAAAAATTAGCGTTTAATTTTTAGTGTTAAATTTTAACATTTCAATCGTTAAAACGCAAAAAAACCATGTTGTTTGACGATTTTTTTCAAAAATCCTTTGATTTTTGAAAAAAAATGTTGAAGTTAGTGTCACCAAATCTAATTAACCTACAGTTATGAAAAATTTTAAGCGTTTAGTACTGTTAGTTACACTTATTGTGCTAGTAGCTCAAGTATTTTTAAATTAAGATCATTAAGTTAAACCCAAATCGAAACACAATATTCCCATAAGAGCATATAAAATACCACAACAGGATAATTGAATCATTTTATAAAATATGATTAATAGCACATTTATTTTGGATGGTTATGCCTGAACTTCGGTTCAGGCATTTTTTATTATAACATTCACAAAACTAACTATCACATTTATTATATTTACATTGTATGAAGTACGTATTATACATATGTAGTTTTTTATTTTGCTTACCCATATTTTCTCAAAACGAAATGTTGGCTAAGGACTATTTTGACCGTGGGGAGTTTGAGAAAGCACTCATATCGTATCAAAAATTGTACGAAGAAAAAAAAGGAAATGTCAATTACTTGTTTAAAATTGTACAAATCCATCAACAGTTAGAACACTATGATATTTCTGAAAAATTACTCATTGAACAAACTAATACCAGCAAGAATCCACAATTCTATGTGGAGTTAGGATATAATTATCAACTTAAAGGAGAACAGCAAAAAGCTAAAGAAAACTATAACAAAGCCATATTAAAAATAGAAGACGAACCCATTTATGCTTTTTATGTTGCAAGACGCTTTGAGGAACATGCGCTAATTGATAATGCAACAATAGTTTACGAAAGAGCGATGCAGCTTCGTCCAGAAGCTAATTATAATATACAGCTAGCAAGGATTTATGGTGAACAAGGAAAGGTAGAGAAAATGTTTAGTAGTTATGTAAACTTTCTTGAAAAAAGCGAGAACTATATTAATCAAGCTCAGCGTGTATTTAGCCAATACATTTCTGAAAATGGAGAAGACGAAAACAATATTTTATTACGGAAAGTACTACTCAAAAAAATACAAACGCAACCAAATATACTTTGGAACCAACTGTTAAGTTGGTTGTTTGTACAACAAAAGGATTATAAAAAAGCATTTGTACAAGAAAAAGCGATTTATAAACGAGAACAAGAATCCTTGCAAGGCATTATGGATTTAGCAAGAATAACTGTTGAAGAAGATGGTGTAGAAATTGCAAATGAGATTTTAAGGTATTTAATAGATAATGCAATTGATATAGAAACCGTTATTGATGCACATAAAAGTTTACTAGAATTAGAAGCAAAGCATGCTTCAAAGACCGATTATGTTACATTAGATAAAACATATAAAAACTTAATTGCTCAATTTGGTCGTAATCCACAAACTATTAATTTGCAATTATCGTACGGGCATTTTGTAGCTTTCTACTTGAATAAACCACAAACAGCAACAATCTTTCTTAAAGAAGCTTTAAAAACCAGACTACCAAGAATACAAGCAGCAAGGATAAAATTGAAGTTGGGGGATATTTTGCTATTTCAAGAAAAGTTTAATGAAGCATTAATTTACTATTCTCAAATACAAACGAGTTTAAAAAATAGTACCATCTCCCAAGAAGCTCGATTTAGAGTAGCCAAAGCAAGTTATTATAAAGGCGATTTTAAATGGGCTGAATCTCAACTTAAAATTTTAAAGGCCTCAACATCTCAACTTATAGCAAATGATGCACTAGATCTAAAATTGCTTATCTCCGATAATAAATACGAAGATTCTACCCAAACAGCACTTAAGTTATATGCCAAAGCCGATTTATATGCATTTCAAAATAAAACAGATAAAGCGATTTCTCTATTAGATAAAATTTTGCAAGACCATAAAACAGAAACCATAGTAGATCAAGCGCTGTTTAAGCAAGCACAATTGTTTGAGAAGAAAAAAGAATACAATAAGGCTGAGTCTAACTACAGTACAATTATTGAGAATTATAAAGACGATATTTTAGCCGATGATGCGTATTTTGCTTTAGCAGAATTGTATGTAAACCATTTAGGACAACCAGAAAAAGCAAAAGCACTTTATGAACAAATTATATTTAATTATGCCGATAGTATCTATTTTGTAGACGCTAGAAAAAAATACAGAGCATTACGTGGCGATGCTATAAATTAGGTTTGAATATATGATAATAGCAAAAACCCAAAGACTTATCATCTCAAAAGTTACGATAGCTGATGCACCTTTCTTTATAGAGTTAATGAACACACCACATTGGTTAAAATATATTGGAGATAGACATATAAAAACAATAAAGCAGGCAGAAAATCATTTAAAAAAGGGAATTTTAAAAAGTTATAAAGATTTTGGTTTCGGATTTTATAAGCTCTTGCTTAAACACGAGCAGAATAAAACAATAGGGGTAGTTGGTCTTGTAAAGCGTAAAGAGTTAGAACATGTAGATATAGGTTTTGGCTTTTTGCCAAACTACGAAGGGAAAGGTTATGGTTACGAATCTTCTAAAGAAATTATAAAGTTGGCCAAAAACAAATTCAACTTAAAAAAATCACAGCAATAACAGACCCAATAAATACCAATTCTATTAAATTATTAGAAAAACTAGGACTAATCCTTGAAAAAAAGGTAATTCCCTTTGACGATGGTAAAGAACTCCTGTTATTTGCAAAAACATTTTAATAATGATTATATATAATGTGACTATAAATGTAGATGAAAGCATTGATGATGAGTGGCTTATTTGGATTAAAGCGCACATTCCACAAGTACTGGCTACAGGGAAATTTACTGAAGCAAAGCTAACCAAGGTTTTAGTAGATGAAGAGCTAGGAGGAACAACGTATTCTGTGCAATACAGAGCAAAATCACGTGAAGATTTAGACAATTATTACAAGTTTGATGCCGATAAATTACGAAATGATGGACTAGCAAAGTTTGCCGATAAAATGCTTGCTTTTAGAACAGAACTTGAAATTGTTGATGAATACTCAGTTTCATTCACCTAACACCTAACACCTTGTCAGTAAAAGCAAAAAAACATTTAGGGCAGCATTTTTTAAAGGATGAAAATATAGCTAAAAAAATAGCAGATACATTATCCTTAAAAGGCTATAAAAATGTGTTGGAAATTGGGCCGGGAATGGGTGTTTTAACTAAATATTTGCTTGAAAAAGAGATAACCACCTATGTTATTGAGATTGATACCGAATCGGTAGAATATTTACAAGCCAATTACCTAACCCTTGCGCCAAGAATTATAGA